>NZ_JBHLWK010000012.1:0-223313 GCF_042432915.1 Novosphingobium soli | reverse complement strand
GTAATTTATGCTGCTTGCAGCCTTCTTTGGCCGGCGACACCTGGCCGCCGCTCGCCGCTGCGGCACAGCGGCTGCGCGCGGCGTTGCTGGCGCCCCGAGACATCGACCAGGACCACGCCCACGCGGAGTTGCACGCCACGCTCGCCGAGGCGCGGTCCCTGATGGACGGGCCGGGCGAGCCTTCCCCTCTGCCCTCCGCCGTCCTGCAGGACATCGGCAACCGCATGGGGCGCAGCGCGCGCTTCGCGCCGCCTGAGCGGAGCGTCGCGCCGGTCGCTCTCGGTCGTCGTGTTGCAGCGCTCGAGCGCCGTGGGCTGCCCTCGCCGCACTGGGCGGTGGAGGCGCTGCTGGGCGAGCGGCTGCGGCGCGACGGGTTCCTCCCTTGCGCCCTCCCCTGCCCCGGACTGATCCGGACCGACGCGCTTCGCACGCCCGACCCCGGAGAGGCTCGGGCGCTTGGGCAGCAGGCCTTGAACGCGTTTGCACGAGGAACCCACGACAAGCTTGTGGAGGCGACGGCCCTCCTCTGCGCGATCCGGGAGGGCACGCGCACGCTGCGTGGCCGTTCGCGCGTTCCGGCGCTCTGGCAACTTCTGGGCAGCTTCGGCCCCTTGCGCTCGGCTCAATTGGAAGTCCTGCTAGGCGCCACCCGGCTCGGCATCCGCAGCATGCTGGCGGTGCTGGACGATCTCGGCATCCTCCAGCGCACGACCATCTCAGGCAGCCATCTTTACTCGGTGCGCACGCCAGGCACCCTGCCCGCTCTCGTCCGCGAGGATGCGCCGGCGTTCTCCGCCGACGCACTGGACGAATACGAGGCCTCGCTGGCGCAGCTCGATCGCCTGCTGGGAATGGCGAGGCCGATCAACAGCCTCGATTGAGCCCCCAGCGCCGCGATGTCAGCCCGCGACGAGTTCCCGGATCGCGGCCATGATCTCGTCCACCGGCGCGCCCGACTTGGGCAGGATGCGCAGGCTCAGTCCGCTACGCGTCGAGCGCGAGTAGCGGAGTATCGGCTTGCCGTTGGCGCCATGGACCACCGTCTCCGCGGCGGCGGAGCCGGACTTCGCGACTGTCGCGCGGACGAGCCGCTTGGCCACTTCGGGGCCGGTGAGCTTCACCCCCAGGTCGTCGCGCTCGGCACGGATCGCCCTGCCCTCCTCCACCATCAGGCCGAGCGCCCGGCCGTCGCCGGCCAGCGGCTTGATGTCGCGGGCGACGCGGACGGTGATGTCGTGCTTGTCGGCGAAGGCGGCGACGATTTCGTCGGGAAGGCGCGCCACGTCGAGCAGGCGGCTGAGCCAGGAGCGCGAGATCTTGAGGTGCTCGGCCATCTCGCTCTGCGAGCCGTCGTAGAACTCCTCCAGCGCGCGCATGTACTCGTTGGCGCGCTCCCAGTCGGAAATGTCCTTGCGCGATCGGTTCTCGATGTCGGAGACGCGAAACGCCTCCTCGTCCGACACGTGCTGGATCGTGACGAGGTACTCGAAGTCCGGATGGTGGTGCGCCCGCAACCACTGCACCGTCCACCAGCGCCGGACACCGGCGATGATCTCGAAGTCGTGTTCGGGGTCGTTGACGAGCCTGCGGACGATGGCCGGGATGCGCTGCCGCTTGGCGGACAGGAAGGCGTCGATCAGGTCGCGACAGCTCTCTTCGTCGAGATGGTCGAGATCGCGGTTGTGGAGGCGCCAGGGACGGCACCGGGCCGGATCGACCCACTCGGTCCGGTCGGTCACGACCTTGCCCGATGCCAGTCGCGCCAGCGTCTGGCTGCGACTTGCCATGATGCTCTCGGACGGCGCGGCGCTGTCCAGCTCCGTGTCTTCCAGGCCCTCGGTCAGGCTGCTGCCGAACCCGCGATTACCCTTTGCCATACCCGTCTTTCCTGTCGCTGCACGCCGCCTGCCGAGCCGTTGCCACGTGGCAACTTGGACCCCACCGCCGTCGTTCTGCTCGCTTGACCATCCGCCGTCCTAAGCACTCGACTGGATCAAGCTTCTGAATACATTCGCTATTTTTCCGGTTGCCACGTGGCAACGGCTCAGTCGAGCGACCCCGCCCTGCTCTCCCACGTGCGCAGGACGTCCTGCTCGATGTCGTGGCACACATCGTTGAGAAAGCGCATGCAGCGGTTGTGGACCTCATGCGATGTGACCGGCCGGTCGAGCTCGTAGACCGTCTTCATGCGCGAGCTCGCGTTGTCGATTTCGGCGCTCACCTTGAGCACCGAGTTGATCATCGAGCCGCCGAACACCTGCCGCATCATCGCCAGGATCTCGCGGTGCATCGACTTGCTGTCGTCGACGCGGCTGCCGACGAGCCGGATGAAGTTGTAGGCGGGCTTGACCCGCCCCCCCAGCTGCTCGAGCTGGCGCATCGTGGTGCGCGCCATGTCGATGAACGACACGGTCGATGCGAAGTCGATCACGCTGGGCGGCGCCGGGATCACCATGGCGTTGGCCGCCTGCAGCACCGCCATCGACACCATCCCCAAGGCCGGCGGCGGATCCATCACGACAACGTCGTAGTCGTCCACCACCGTGTCGATGGCCTGCGCGATCAGGTCGATGATGTCGAAGCTCTGGTTCTGCGCCAGGTAGCCGGCGATCTCGTACTCAAGGTTGTAGAGCTTGAGGTTCGCCGGGATCAGGTCGAGGCCGTAGAAGTGTGTCTTGCGGATGATGGAGCGGACGCCGAGCAGTTCCGGATTGTGGAAGTGGCCATAGAGCGTGTCGTCCTCGCTGAGGTCCACGTCGGGCCGGTAGCCGAACATCATCGTCGAGCTGGCTTGGCTGTCGCAGTCGATGAACAGGACGCGGTAGCCCTTGATCGCGAAGTGCTGCGCCAGATGCAGCGCGAGCGTGGACTTGCCGACACCGCCCTTGAAGTTCGACACCGAGATGATCGCCGGCGTGTCCTGCGCCGCGCGCCAGGGGCGGGTGCCGAACACGGCGCGCATATGGTCGAGCTCCTCGAGGGTATATTGCACCCGGTGGCCCGACGCGGTTCGATCGCGAGGGGGCAGGCGGCCGTCGCGCTCCGCTTCGCGAATGGCGGAAGCGGTACGACCGACAAGCGACGCCGCGCGTGAGATGGCGTAAGAGGGTCCGACCTTGCGCCCGGTCTCGGGATCGAGAGCGCTGTCGCGGATGCGTTTCAGGATCGTCAGCGCCTTGCGATGGAGAAGGCCGAGGCTGTCGTCGAGGATCTCGTCGCCCAGGACGTCGGAGGAGGCTTCGCGTGCAGGATTGGTCGCCATAGACACCGTCTTGTGAGTTTGAGCCGCCATCCTATCGGTCTTGGAAGTTTCGAGCAACGATCGTCCATCGACCTTGCAAAGGCACCGATGATCTCGGAGCCGTTCTCGTTCTCCAGCCGCCGAGAACCCGGCCGCCGACACGTCCAACGACCGATGATCTCGGTGCGCACGCCGCCGGCACGAGGCCGATGCGCCGAGCTCGCCCGGCAGACCGATGATCTCGGTGCCGTGCGATGATCTCGGTGCGAGAGCCCGATGATCTCGGTGCAGTGCCACCGATGATCTCGGAGCACATACCTATACTGGAATCCCTAATCCCAATCCGATTCGCGAATCGGCTGAAAACAGGGGAAAAGGACGGGCACTGACGCCGAACCTGCAAGGCGCACCGAGATCATCGGTCATCTTGGAGGTTTTGCCCCGGCAGTTCCGCCAAAACTGCCAACATGCTTGCCAAGCTGGGACAAACCTGTTGTCTAGACGGCGAACAGCGGCTCCTGAGTCGGAGCAGGGCAGGGCGGAAATGAACGGAGACAGCACCAGGCCGATCGGTCATCAATATGCCCTCGCCATGCTCGACGGCGGAGAGGCGCAAGTGCGCTCGATCGCCCAGGCCGCCGGCTCGCAGCTCACCATGGATGCCTTCCTGCGGGTCCACGACGAAGAACCCGTGCCGGCGTTCCTCCATTCCGCGCTGTGCGCCATGTCGCTCCCCACCAAGCGGCCCAAGGACGAGACTCAACCGATCCTGCGCGAAGATGGCAAGTATGCCCTTGCCATCAATCCCCGGCCGGTGCTGCAGACCGTGGACGGCAAGCCGGTTCTGCGCAGCCTGGGCGTGCCTTATGGCGCCTATCCGCGCGTGGCGCTGATCTATCTCCTGTCCCAGGCCGTGACGAAGCGCTCGCGCGACGTCTACCTCGGGCGCAACTTCACCGAGTGGATGCGCCGGCTCGGCTACCAGACCGTCTCCTACGGACCGCGCGGCACGGCGAACCGGATGCGCGAGCAGGTGGACCGGCTGCTGGCCTGCGAATGGCAGATCCGCTGGGACGGCACCGAAGCGGGCGACAGCGCCTTCGCCGTGCGCGACGTCAAGATCTCCAACGAATATGCCGGCTCGCTCGAGAAGAACGGCGCCTTCGCGCGCGAGATCCGCATGTCGGAAGGGTTCTACGCGCACCTGATAGACCATGCCGTGCCGCTGAACGAGGTGGCGATCCGCGAACTGAAGGGCACGCCCACCGCCCTGGACCTCTACACTTACCTTGCCTACCGCCTGCCCCGCATCGCGGCCGACAAGGGCCAGACGATCTCGTGGGACCAGCTTGCCCGCCACCTCGGCAACGATGCCGACAGCAAGCGTTTCCGCCAGACCGTGCGGGAGACGATGCAGCTGGTCTCGGCGGTCTATCCCAACGCCAACGTCGACATGGCGGGCCGCAAGGTCGTGCTCTATCCCTCTCCCGCGCCGATGGAGCGCAAGCTCGTCGGGCCGCACTTGCGGCTGCTGGGTGCGCCGGCTGCGGAAAAGGCACCGAGATCATCGGTCGCCGGCCAAGCCGCGGAGCAGGGCAGATTGGCGGAGCAGGGCAGGGGGTCCTCCTCTCGCGCCACTCCGTCCGCAAAGCCGCTCGTGGCGTTCCCCAGCGGCAGCCTGAGCTTCGGCACCCGCGAGGCTCCGTTCCGGACGATCGGCCTCGACAAGGGGCATCCCTGGTCGGTGGACCACATGGCGGACGCGTTCAGGGCAGGGTTCCCGGGCATCGCGCGGGCGCGCACCGAGGCCGAGTGGCTGCGGGTGTGGGAAGCCTTCGTCGTAAGCTACTCCAAGCGACGAGCCAATTCCGACGCCGAGTGACCGATGATGTCCGAGCCGTTGCGACGCAGCGGCGGCGCAAAACCCGCTGCGCTTCGGCGTCAGGTGGGCCTTTCGGCGAGCGGCTCGGCCAGCAGCTTGCGGAAGTTCAGCGTGGTGGGCGAGGCGCCGCGCAAGTGAAACATCAGCAGCTCGCTGGCGAACGGCATGTCGATGTGCCGGAACGCCAGGGTGTCGACGTTGAGGCGCGCCAGCGAGCGCGACAAGATGGTGATGCCCAGGCCCGCGGCGGTCAGGCCCACCAGGGTGGCGAAGCTTCCCGCTTCCAGCGTGACATGGGGCCGGAAGCCGAGTTGCGCACAGTGCGCCATGAGGACGTCGTTGAAGCCCGCTCCGTTCAGCGCTCCCAACAGGATCAGCGGCTCGCCCTCGATGTCCGCCAGGACCGGATCGCGTTCGCGGGTGGCGAGGGGATGGTCGCGGCGCATCGCCAGCATCATGCCTTCGCGCTGCAAGTGAAGCGTCTCCATCTGCGGGGGGAGGTTCAGCGAGCCGAAGCTGCGCAGGATACCAAGGTCGAGCGTCCGGCGCTCGACGCCGGCGATCTGTTCCTCGCGCGGGAGTTCGTTGAGCTCCACCGTGACACTGGGGAAAGCCTGTCGGAAGCGCGCCAGCGCGTCCACGACATGCGGGATGAACGGCACCGAGGGAGAGAAGCCCAAACTGAGGCGCCCGATCTCGCCGCTATGGGCGAGCCGGGCGGCCTGCGCGGCGCGTTCCGCCTGGACCAGGGTCTCGCGGGCTTGGGGGAGGAAGTGGGCCCCGGCCTCGGTCAAGCGCACCCGGCGGCTAGTACGGTCGAAGAGCCGCACCCCCAGCTCGTCCTCCAGGGCGCGGATCTGCTGGCTCAGCGGCGGCTGCGAGATGCCCAGCCGCTGCGCGGCATTGCCGAAGTGCAGCTCCTCGGCGATGCATATGAAGTAGCGCAAGTGCCGCAGTTCCATCGGGGATGCCCGTCCAAGACATAGAAGATATCAAACCAGCCGGTATATATATTGGACAGAAAAGATCCGAACGATCAACGGCAACAAACCAGGACGTTCTCCCTCGCCACCGGTGGACCTGAATCCCTCGGGGGCAGGCGGATCGGCCTACCTTGAGATCCTGCCTCACCGAACCCGGGCCTCGCGCCCGCACCGGGAGGATCGCGGGCGGGAAGGGGAGGGGGATGCACGACAGGGCAGCTGAGTCGCCGGCCGGCATGATCCCGGGCGGTGGATGGAGAAGTCGATGATCGGGATCGTCAAAGTTGCGCTCAACCGTCCGCTGACGTTCATCGTCATGGCCATCCTCATTGCGCTGGGCGGTATCCTCGCGGCGCTGCGCTCCCCGGTCGACATCTTTCCCGAGATCAGGATTCCGGTGATCGCGGTCGCCTGGACCTATACCGGGCTGCCGCCGCAGGACATGACCGACCGGATGGTGACACCGTTCGAGCGCGTGCTCACCACGACGGTCAACGACATCGAGCACATCGAGAGCCAGTCCTACCAAGGCATCGGGGTGGTGAAGGTCTACTTCCAGCCCGGCGTCGACATCCGCACCGCGACGGCGCAGGTGACCTCGATCTCGCAGACGATCTTGCGCCAGCTGCCCGCCGGCTCGAACCCGCCGCTCATCATCAACTACTCCGCCTCGACCGTGCCGATCCTGCAACTGGCGCTGTCGGGCCAGGGCCTGTCTGAGCAGCAACTCTTCGATATCGGCCAGAACCAGGTCCGGCCACAGCTCGTGACCGTCCCTGGCCTCGCCATGCCCTTTCCCTCGGGCGGCAAGCAGCGCCAGGTCCAGATCGACATCGATCCGCAGGCGCTCCAGGCCCGTGGGCTCTCGGCGCAGGACGTCGGCGCAGCGATCGCCGCGCAGAACCAGATCACCCCCGCCGGCTTCGTCAAGATCGGGCCCACGCAGTACAGCGTGCGGCTCAACAACGCGCCGGCCACCATCGAGGGGTTGAACGACCTGCCGGTCAAGGTGGTCAACGGCGCGACGATCTACATGCGCGACGTCGCCTACGTGCGCGACGGGAGCGCGCAGCAGCAGAACGTCGTCCACGTGGAGGGCGGCCGCTCGGTGCTGCTGACGGTGCTCAAGAACGGCGCGGCCTCGACGCTCGCGGTCGTCGACGGCGTCAAGGACCTGCTGCCCAAGATCCAGCAGACTCTTCCGGAATCGCTCAAGGTCCTGACCGTGGGCGACCAGTCGGTCTTCGTGAAGGCCGCGGTCAGCGGCGTCGTCCACGAAGGCGCGATCGCCGCGGCGCTGACCTCGCTGATGATCCTGCTGTTCCTCGGCTCGTGGCGCTCGACCGTCATCATCGCGCTGTCCATCCCGCTGGCGGTGCTGGCCGCGATCGCTGCGCTGGCGCTCTTCGGACAGACGCTCAACGTGATGACGCTGGGCGGGCTGGCGCTGGCGGTGGGCATCCTCGTCGACGACGCCACGGTGACGATCGAGAACATCAACTGGCATCTCGAGCAGGGCAAGGGCGTGGTCCAGTCGATCCTCGACGGCGCGGCGCAGATCGTCACGCCCGCGTTCGTCTCGCTGCTGTGCATCTGCATCGTCTTCGTGCCGATGTTCTTCCTGCCGGGCGTGGCAGGCTACCTCTTCGTGCCGATGGCGCTCTCGGTGGTCTTCGCCATGATCGCCTCCTTCGTCCTGTCGCGCACGCTGGTGCCGACGCTGGCGATGTACCTGCTGAAGCCGCATGCGCCCGCCGGAGAGAACAGCCACAACGCCGGGCAGCCCGGCTCCACCAATCCCCTGGTGCGCTTCCAGCGCGGCTTCGAGGCGCGGTTCGAACGGCTGCGCGGCGGCTACATCGGCATGCTGAACCGGGCGCTGGTCGCGCGCCGGCCGTTCATGCTGGGCTTCATGGCCGTGGTCGTGCTCTCGTTCGGGTTGCTGCCGTTCCTGGGAAGCAACTTCTTCCCCACCGTCGATTCGGGGCAGATCGCCATGCACGTGCGGCTTCCGGCCGGGACCCGGATCGAGACCACCGCTGCCCGCTTCGAGGAGATCGGGGAGGAAGTGGGCGCGATCATCCCCGCGGACGAGCTGGCCTCGGTCACCGACACCATCGGCCTGCCGGTGAGCGCCATTAACACCGTCTACAACAACAGCGGCACGATCGGGCCCCAGGATGGCGACATGCTCATCACGCTCAAGGAAGGACACCGGGCAACCGCGGACTTCGTGGAAGCGCTGCGCGAGCAGCTGCCGCGCCGGTTCCCCGGCACCACCTTCGCCTTCCTGCCGGCCGACATCACCAGCCAGATCCTGAACTTCGGCTCGCCATCGCCCATCGACATCCAGATCGCCGGCCGCGATGCCGCCGCCTCGCGCGAATATGCGCACAAGCTGATGGCGAAGCTGGCGCGAATCCCGGGGCTGGCCGACCTGCGGCTGCAGCAGCCCGCGCGTTCGCCGCAGCTGGAGGTCGAGGTCGACCGCTCGCGCATCGGCCAGTACGGGCTCAGCGAAAGGGACGTGACCACCAGCCTTGCCAGCTCGCTGGCGGGCACGTCGCAGACCGCGCCGGTGTTCTTCGTCAATCCGGACAACGGCGTTTCGTACCCGGTGGTGGCGCAGGCGCCCGAGTACCAGGTGAGCTCCATCAATGCCCTGTCCGACATCCCCGTGTCCGGAAGCGGGAGTACGGCGACGCAGCCGCTGGGCGCGCTCGCCTCGGTCTCGCGGTCCAGCACTTCGCCGGTGGTGTCGCACTACAACATCCAGCCGGTCATCGACATCTACGGCACTCCGCAGGGAAGGGACCTCGGCGGCGTCGCGGCCGACGTCCAGAAGGCGATCGCCTCGCTGGAGAAGGACCTGCCCAAGGGGGGCAGCGTGACGATCCGCGGCCAGTACCAGACGATGAACACGGCCTTCTCCGGGCTGGGCTTCGGCCTGCTCGGCGCGGTCTTCCTGATCTACCTGCTGATCGTCGTGAATTTCCAGAGCTGGCTCGACCCGTTCGTCATCATCACCGCCTTGCCCGCGGCGCTGGCGGGGATCGTCTGGATGCTGTTCGCCACCGGCACGACGCTGTCGGTGCCGGCGCTGACCGGCGCGATCATGTGCATGGGCGTGGCGACGGCGAACTCGATCCTGGTCGTCAGCTTCGCGCGCGAACAGCTGGTCGAGACCGGCGATGCCGTGCAAGCCGCGCTGCGCGCCGGCATGGTGCGCTTCCGCCCCGTGCTCATGACGGCGCTGGCGATGATCATCGGCATGGCGCCCATGGCGCTGGGGCTGGGGGAGGGCGGCGAGCAGAACGCGCCCCTCGGCCGCGCGGTGATCGGCGGCCTGGTCTGCGCGACCATTGCCACCTTGTTCTTCGTGCCCACCGTGTTCAGCTTCGTCCACCGTCGCCGCGCTTCGGGCGACGAGCCCGCCCGTCCCATGGAAATGCAGCCCCGCCATGCTTGATCCCGACATCGCAGAGAACACCGGACCCGACGCTCGCACGCTCAAGCGCGTGGGGATCGGCGCCGCCATCGTCGCCCTGGCGCTGGTCGGCGTCGGCGTCGCCACCCGGATCAGTGCCACCGGCCACCTTCAGGAGGTGGCCGACAACGCCGCCGTCCCCACCGTGGCGGTGGTGTCGCCCTCGGCGGCGGAAGGCGGGGAGGGCCTGATCCTCCCGGGCACCATCCAGGCCTACAACAGCGCCGCGATCAACGCGCGCACCAATGGCTATGTCCGGCGCTGGCTGGCCGACATCGGCGACCACGTAAGGGCAGGGCAGACGCTGGCCATCCTCGACGCGCCCGAGATCGAGCAGCAGCTGGCGCAGGCCCGCGCCGACTACCAGACCGCGGTCGCCAACCAGAGGCTGGCGGCGACCACCTCCCGGCGCTGGCAGGCGCTGCTGGCGAAGGATGCCGTCTCGCAGCAGGAGGCGGACGAGAAGGCGGGCGATCTCGCGGCCAAGTCGGCGCTGGCGAACGCCGCCCTCGCCAGCGTGCGCGAACTCAGCGCCACGCAAGGGTTCACCCGGCTGTCCGCCCCCTTCGCCGGCGTGGTGACCAGCCGTTCGGCACAGATCGGTGCGCTCGTGACCGCGGGCAATGCCGCGGCGCAGCCCCTCTTCACCGTCTCCGACGTCCACCGCATGCGCATCTACGTGCGGGTGCCGCAGGTCCATTCCTCGCAGGTCCACAACGGCATGGAGGCGACGCTGACCGTGCCCGAATTCCCCGGCCGCAGCTTCAAGGCGAGCCTGACGCGCAGCGCCAACTCGGTCGATGCGCAGTCGGGCGCGATGCTGGTGGAATTGCAGGCCGACAACGCCGACGGGGCGCTCAAGCCCGGCGCTTACGCCCATGTCAGCTTCCCCATCGCCGGGGCCGCCGGGGCCCTGCGGCTTCCCGGCAGCGCGATCCTGCCGGCGGAGGAGGGGCCGAGCGTCGCGGTCGTCGACGCGAAGGGTCGCGTGACGCTCCGCCGTGTCACCATCGCGCGCGACGAGGGCAAGACGGTGCTCGTCTCGGTCGGAGTGAGCCCGCGCGACAGGGTGATCGACTCTCCGCCCGATTCGATCCGCACCGGAGACGTGGTGCGGATCGCCACGCCGCAGAAGAAGGCCGGCGCCGATGCCTAAGGCGCTTGCGCTGCTCGGCGCCGTGCTGATGGCCGGGTGCGCGATGGCACCGGACTATCGTCCGCCCGTCACCACGGCGCCCGGGGAGTTCCGCGAGACGCCGGGCTGGGCGGCGGCGGCACCGCGCGACGGCGAGGAGAGGGGGCCCTGGTGGGCCGTCTTCGCCGATCCCGTGCTTTCCGACCTGGAGGACCGGGCGGGACAGGCCAGTCCCACGCTCGCCGCCGCGCTGGCGCGCTACGATGCGGCGCGTGCGGCGGCGCGGATGCAGGCAGCCGACCTCTATCCTCAGGTCAGCGCGAGCGGGCAGGCCTCGCGTGAGCGGCTGTCTGGCAACCGGCCGCTCGGCGCGGGCAATGCGCAAGAATACGACGACTACGTCGTGGGAGGAGGGGTCTCCTACGAGCTGGACCTGTGGGGCCGGATTCGCAGCCAGGTGCGCGGCGCCAGGGGCGAGGCGGAAGCGAGCGCGGCCGACCTCGCCTCGGCGCGCCTGAGCCTGCAGGCGGCGGTTGCCGATGCCTATTTCCGCCTGGTGGGTCTCGACGCCCAGGCGCAACTGCTCGCGCGATCGGTCGACGCGTTCACGCGGGCCTACGAGCTGACCGCGACGCGCCGCGAAGGCGGCATCGCCTCGGGCATCGACGTGAACCGAGCGCGGACGGTGCTGGCCAATGCGCGCGCCCAGGTCGCGACCGTCGCCAACCAGCGCGCCGCCACCGAACACGAGATCGCCGCTTTGGTCGGCGAACTCGCGACCACGTTCACGGTGCCCGCCCAGGTGCAGGCGCTCGATCCACCGGCTCCGCCGGCGGCGACGCCTTCGGAGCTGCTGCAAAGGCGCCCCGACATCGCGGCCGCCGAACGGCGGGTCTTCGCCGCCAACGCGCGGATAGGCGCGGCGCGCGCGGCCTTCTTTCCGTCCTTGACCCTGGGCGCCTCGGGCGGGTGGGAGAGTACGGGCGGCGGCCTGCTGACGACTCCGAGCGCGTTCTGGGCGCTGGGGCCGCTGTCCGGCTTGCTGACGGTCTTCGACGGCGGGCGCAGGACGTCGCAGGTCCGCATTTCGCGCGCCGAGTACGACGAGGCGGCGGCCACGTACCGCGACACCGTGCTCGCGGCCTTCCGGCAAGTCGAGGATGCGCTGGCCGCCACCCGCTATCTCTCCGAGGCATCGACGGCGCAGCGGGAGGCGGCCGAAGCCGCGCAGCGCACCAGCGACATCGCCATGTCGCGCTATCGCGATGGTGCTTCGGACTACCTGGAGGTCGTCACGGCGCAGACCGATGCGCTTGAGGCACAGCGCTCCTACATCTCCGTCCAGACGCAGCGCATGCAGGCCAGCGTCGGGCTGGTGCGGGCGCTGGGCGGGCCGCCGGACGCCGCCCTTGCCGTGATACCCACGGCGGCACCATAGCCGCGCCCGTCGCGTCAGTTGAGGCGCAGCTCGCCCTGGCGCCGGTCCTGCGCTCCTGGCGCGGCTTGGGCCGGCGCCGGCCCGGGTGCCGGGGCCGCCGCCGACCGGCCCATCAGGCAGCGCGCGCGGCCCGCGAGCGCATAGACCGCGTGGCGCCCGGCGCCGCGGTTCTGGTGATCGACGCGAAAGCCTTTGTAGTGGCGCCGGATCAGGCCTGCGTCGACGAGCTCGGAGATCGCGCGGCTGAGGTTCGTCTTCCCGGACCTGCGGATGCGCTCCTGGACTTCCGCGGCAACCAGCGCCTCCGCCTCCTCCGGGTCGGAAGGGGCCTTGCCCGAGGCCAGCAGCTCGGCCTTCACCTTGTCCGCCAGCATGAGCCGCTTGGGATCGCGCGCGCCCATCGGGGCCAGCGCATCGCAAAGCCAGTCGCGCAGGAGGGTGGTCCTTCCGCTACGGACGACAAACGGCCCCGCGCTCCCATCCGGCCGCGCGATCTCCGCGATCAGGCTCAGGACCATGAAGGCATAGCGCGGGCGCGTGCTGGCCCGGGCCACCCGATCGAGAAGCTCCGCCATGTCGCTGGCCTGGCCGCGCTGCGGGGGAAAGGACGTCGATAGGAACATAGCGAGGGAAAATAGAGCACATAAACGGAATCCTGAGAATCCCCTTTCCGCGCTGCTTACGCTTTGTCGCGAGTGACACTTTACCGCGGCGAGGCGGGCGGGGACGCGGTTCACCGTGTCGGCGCCGCTGACACGGCGCGGATCGCGTGGATGGGTGGGATGCCTATTCCAAGAAGGTTTCCTGGTGACACTTCACCGACCGCGCCGGCAAAGTGTCACGTGCGGCACAATCGGGTGCAAACGCGCTCCCGTGCGACGCTCGGGCGATGGCTCGGATCTACCCCGCCTTCGTGTCAGGAAAGGTCAAGCGCCTCCCGCCGTGCATGCGTTAGGCTCGTCCCCGTAACGAGAACGCGCCGACAGGGAGTGGATCATGGATCCGACAGTGCTGGAGTTGCTGGACCGCGAGGCCATCAGGGCCTGCGTGGCAAGGCTCGCGAGGGGCGAGGACCGCCGCAGCGCGGAACTCATCCTCTCCTGCTGGTGGCCCGACGCGCGCTTCGACTACGGCGTCCATTCGGGCGATCTGGCCGCTTACCTGGCCTGGGTGGTGCCCGGCGCCGATGCCATAAAGAACACCCAGCACATCCTCGGCCAGACCCACATCGAGCTGGCCGGGACCTCCGCCCGGGCCGAAACGCACGTCGTTTCGTACCACCGCGTCGATCTGGGCGAAGGCGACCGCGACACCTGCATCGGCGGTCGCTACCTCGACACTTTGGAGAAGCGCGAGGGCGCCTGGCGCATCGCCGATCGCGTGATGCTCTACGACTGGGAGCAGGACTGGGGCCCCGCTGCCGACTGGTCCCGGGGCGTCATGGGCTATCCTTTCACCGCCGCGCATTTCGCCGGCCGCGCACAGGGAGACTTCAGCGTGAATTGGTTCCAGGGAGCTTCGAAGTGACCGCATCGCTGGCCGGCAAGGTGGCGCTGGTGACCGGCGCGAGCCGCGGCATCGGCAAGGGCATCGCACTCGTCCTCGCCGAGCAGGGCGCCACCGTCTACGTCACCGGGCGGACCTTGCAGGAGGGGGAGTACTATCTTCCCGGGACCGTCGGAGGCACCGCCGCCGAATGCGACGCGCGCGGCAGCGCCAGCGGCGGCCGCGGCATCGCCGCGGCGTGCGACCATGGCGACGACGCCGCCGTCGCCGCGCTGTTCGCCCGCATCGCCTCCGAGCAGGGGCGGCTCGACATCCTCGTCAACAATGCCTTAACGATCTCGGAGGACCTGCTGGACCCCAAGGGCTTCTGGGAAAAGCCGCTCTCCGACCTCGAGATGTGGGAGGTGGGGGTCAAGTCCAACTACGTGGCCGCCTGGCATGCCGCACGCATCATGGTGCCGCAGAAGAGCGGGCTGATCGTCGCGATCTCGGGCTATGCGGCGGTGACCTACACCTACGGCGTGATCTTCGGCACGTCCAAGACCGCGGTGGATCGCATGTCCCGGGACATGGCGGTGGAGCTGGAGCCCCACGGCGTCGCCTCGCTGGCGCTGTGGCAGGGGCTCACGCTGACCGAGAAGGCCAAGGACAACCTCGCCCGGATGGGCGACAAGATGACCGCGTCGATCACCTCGATGCAGGGCAGCAGCGTCGAGCATCCCGGCCGGGTGATCGCGGCGCTGGCCGCCGACCCCGAGATCATGAAGCGTTCGGGGGGCGAGTTCATCACCGCCGAGCTGGCGCAGGAATACGGCATCACCGACGTCGACGGCGCCGTGATCGCATCGGCGCGCGCCAGGCGCGGCTCTCCCCTTTGGAAGCCGGTGGCGGAGGTCGATTACCGTGGCCGATGACCGCGGCGCGCGCATCGACGCGCTGCTCGACGAACGGGACATCCGCGCCTGCCTGGTGCGCTTCTCGCGCGGGATGGACCGCTTCGACCGCGAGCTCTACCTCTCCGCCTTCTGGGACGATGCAGAGATGGCTGCCGGTCCCTTCGTCGGCAGCGCTGCCGACTGCTGGGACTGGGCCGTCCCCATGCACGAGGCGGGGCAGCTGGTCACGCATCATGCCCTGCTGCAATCGACGATCGACCTCGATGGCGACACCGCCCATGCCGAAACCTACTACCAGTTCACCGGGCGCAACCGCGACGAGAGCCTGTGGATTGCGGGCGGGCGCTACATCGACCGGCTGGAGCGCCGCGCCGGTGCCTGGAAGATCGCATTGCGCACCAACGTGATCGAATGGGCCTGCGCCCCGCCGCCGATCCCGCTCCCCTTCGCGGACGTCCCCGATCTGGCCCTCAACGGCGTGTCGTCGCGCGATCGAGACGATCCCTCCTACCGTCGGCCGCTGGTGAACCTGCGCCAGCCGGCGAACCCGGGTAACGGGTAGCCGGGCAGCAGACCTCCCGGTCGTTCGGATCGCAGCCGATCCGAACGGATCGCGAGCCGGTCTTCGGCCCCGCCAGCGGCCTTGTCCCGCCGGACGGGGCCGAGCACCCTCGCCGTGCTCCGCTTCAGACCCGCTTTGCGGAGACGCCGGCGCGCATCCCGGGCCGAGCGCTGTGCAGAGCACCCGCGCGGCTGCGTTACGGCCGGAGCGGCTGCGATTGCGCTCGCCCGGCACCGCGCCCGCTCTAGTCTGGGGCGTGAGGGTCCTAGCGGCCCCAAGGCGAACGACGGGGCAGGCGGCCGCAGGTGACCAGGGCAGTTCCACGAGACGACGGACAGGACGGCGCAGGAAAGCGCCCCTCGATGCGGCGCGCGGCGCGGCTGCTGGGCCTCGCTCTCGCGCTGTTCGGCTCGGCAGCCCAGGCCCAGGTCGCGGCTCCCCCGGTGAGCGAAAGTCCGATCATCAACCGTGACCGGGTCGATCGCCAGGATCCGGAGATCCGCCAAGCCGCGCCTCCGGCGAAGCTTCCCCAGGCGCCCCCTCGCGTCGATGCGCAGGCGCCGTCCGCGATCACGCTGGCTCGCGTGCGCTTCGAAGGCGCGACGCTGCCGGACGAGACGCTTCGCCAGGCGACCGACCCGTTCGTCGGATCCGCCCTCGACCGCGATGTGCTGCAGCAGCTGGCGAACGCCGTGACCGCGCTCTACGCCAAGAGCGACCTGGCGTTCTATGCGGTGAGTATCCCCGCGCAGTCCGGCGCAGGCGGGGTCCTGACGCTGCGGGTGGTGGAGGGGCGGATCGTCGACTATGCGCTGAAGAGCCGAACGCGCAGCACGCCGACCCGGGTGATCGCCGCCCATGTGCGCCGGCTGATGCGCGATACTCCCACGCACAAGTCCACGCTGGAGCGCACGCTGTCCCTGCTGCGCGATATCCCGGGCCAGACGGTCCAGGCGAGCCTGCGCAGCACGGCGAAGGCCGGCGAGCTCGTCCTCGATCTCGATGTCCGGCGCAAGCAGGTGGAGGTCACGCTGAACCTCAACAACCGCGGCGTCGTCAACGTCGTCTCCGGCGTCCAGGCACAAGTGGCGGTCTCGATTAACGGCCTCTTGCGGGAAGGCGATACGACGCGGCTTTCCGGGTATGTCCCGCTCTATCCGGACCGTTACCAGTTCTACACGGCCAGCCACGCGACGCCGCTCGGTTCCGGTGGCACGACCCTGGCCGTGAGCGGCGCCTACGTCCGGACCCGGACCCGCGACCTCGGAATACGCGGCGAAGCGAAGCAGCTGGGCATCGTCGTCGCCCATCCGCTGATCCGCTCCTACCGCCGCAACCTGACGCTCACCGCCTCGCTCGATGGCACCAACAGCGACAACTACTATCTCGACACCGCCTTCGGCGGCTTCCGCACACGCGCCTTGCGCCTGGGCGCCAGTTGGTCCGTCGTCGGAAAGACCAGCGGCTACGGCGTCTCCACCAGCGTCAGCCAGGGACTTTCCGGACTGGGTGCGCAGGCGATCCCGGGTTACTCCAGGACCGCCTTCCGCAAGGCCAACGTCCAGGCGACGGGGGTGGTTCAGCTCTCGCCCGCACTGACCGGCAGGGTCACGCTGCGCGGCCAGTACAGTCGCGATCGGCTGCCCACCACCGAGCACTTCGTGCTCGGCGGCGAAGGCGCGGGGTTGGCGTTCCGCGACGGGTTCCTCACCGCAGACGAGGCGGTTGCCGGCAGTGCCGAGCTGTCCTGGCGGGTCCTGGGGAAAGCGCCGGCGGGGCGCGGCCTCAGCATCTTCGCCTACGCGGACGGTGCCGCCGCGCGTTCGCATGCCCGACCGCTCTACGGCCTGAGATCGAGCGACTATGAACTCGCCTCGGTCGGAGCCGGAGCGCGAATCACACCCGTCGTGGCATGGACGGCGACTGCACAGATTGCAGTTCCTGTCAAGAAACCATTTCCGGGAGTGAGCGGAAAGACGCGCTTCTTCTTCAGCATCACTCGAAATCTCTGACCCGCTTTTTTGCGCACACGCAAAGAGCGGAAACCGGGGAGGGGCAAGACGTGCAGAATGTCTGGGAGGTCTGGACCGCAGCGCTTTCCGAACAGGAATGCGACGACATCGTGGAGCGGGCGAGTCGCTATGACGAAGCCGACGCTACGATCGGCTTCGCAGATACCCAACGCAGCGACAGCAGCTATCGCACGTCCACCATACGCTGGGTGGACGCCTACCGTGAGAAGGACATCGTTGCGCGGTTGATGGAGTTCGCCGCGTCATCCAATCGGACGAACTTCGGAATCGACATCGTCGCACCGTTTGAACTCCAGTTCACCGAATATCGCGGAAGCAGCGCCGGCCATTACGATTGGCACCAGGACGTCTGGCTCGAGTCCCCTCGGCCTTTCGCACGCAAGCTCTCGCTCGTGGTGCAACTGTCCCGCCCCGATGCGTACGAGGGCGGCGCGTTCGAGTTCTTCGGCCTGCAGAACCCGGGCCCGGCGTTCGCGCCGCGCGGTAGCCTGCTGATCTTTCCTTCGTTCCTCCAGCACCGCGTGCTGCCCGTAACCAAGGGTCTGCGGCGCAGCCTGGTGACCTGGGTCGAGGGGCCCAACTGGCGGTGAGCGCGAGCGCTGCAGCAAGCGCAAAGCCCGCCCTTTCGCGCTGCCACGTGGATAGCCTCGCTCCGGTGCCAGTTCGACTGGCCTGAAGCGGCGGCATGCCCCAGTTTGGCGAAGTGGCGGTGGCCCTGACCAGCGCATGGAGTTTCGACGGCCAGGTCGGTGCCGCGGCGGAAGGCGATAACGCCCCAGCCCCGGCACAAGCTGGCAGCATCCCGTAGCTCGGCGTCCTTCGGGCGCAACCTAGCGCCGGGCTACGTACCAAGCGGCGTGTCGCTGCGGCGGCATGCCCGGGCTCGAACTCGGAGCGGCGCCCGTGCAGCCGGGCGTCGCTCCGAGCGGCTCGCGGGTGCTGGCGCCGGCCGGTCGCCGAGCTGTCTTGGCCGCATACATGCAGCGACCCGGCGTGCGGATAGACCCGATCCGAACATTGTTGGCGGCAACGCTGTGGCACGCGTTCCGCTATGCACCGGCCGATCCAGAAGGGGGAGCAACAATGGGGAACTTTGTACGCGACATTCTGACGACGCTGTCCTACGAGCCCGAGCCGCGTGAGGTGCTGCACGCGGAGGGGGAGGCGCTGTCGCGCCTGGACCAGCGGCTGGCCGGCATGGTCCAGGGTGCCGGGCGCAGTCGTACCGCCATCTCAATCCGGCCCGCCGACTGCTCGGTGTGGGACGGCAACCCCCGTGACGTGCCGGGTCTCTCGGTGGAAAGCTGTCGCTCGCTGATCGAATCCATCGCGCAGGAAGACGGGAACCGCATTCCCGTGCTGGTGCGCCACAACCCGCCCGAGGCGGAACAGCCCTACCAGCTTCTGGTCGGCAGCCGCCGGCGTTTCGCGGTCGACTGGCTCAATCACAACGGCAGGCCCGAGATCCGCCTCAACGCCATGATCGTCGATCTCAGCGACGAGGAGGCGTTCAGGCTCGCGGACATCGAGAACCGCGAACGCCAGGACATCACCGAACTCGACCGGGCGCGGAGCTACCAGGCGGCGGTGGACCGGTTCTACAACGGCGTGCAGTCGCGCATGGCCGAAGCGCTCAACCTGTCCAACAGCCAGCTCAGCCGCCTGCTGGCGCTCGCCCAGATGCCCGACGAGGTGGTGGAGGCCTTCGCAACGCGCGAGGAGCTGCGCGTGCGGCACTCCGAAGTGCTGACGCCGCTGCTTCGCCGGCCCGAGCAGCGGGAACGATTGATCTTCGCGGCCCGCGCGATAGGGCAGGACCAGCAGCGCCGGGCGGCCACCGGCGAGCGAATGATCCCGGCGGCGGCGGTCCTGACGCGCCTCAAGCAGGCTGCGCAGGAGGGCACGCCGGCGCGCAACTCCGAGACGCCGCTGGTGCTGGAAGAAGAGCGCGTCGGTCGGCTCCGTCCGGTGCGGGACGGGTTGACGCTGGATCTGACCGTGGGCCGGGACACCGACCTGGACCGGTTGCTCGCGCTCGTGCGCTCGGCCGTGCTCGAAGCCCGCGCGCGATTCGCCGCGGACGATCCGCGGGACTGACCGCTCGCCGTCGGCCCGCGCCGATCCGACGAAAAATCAGCGCCGATCCGGCTTCATCCGGCCCTGGACCCACCAGGGCCGGTTTTCGTTCGCTCGCCCGACTTGGTGCGCCCCGCGCGCTGCATCCTGGCCGGATTGCGGAAGGAGCGGGCTGCGTGGCCCGCTTTTCACGCCCGGCCGGCGTCTTTTGCGGCGGCCCGTCCAAGGCGCCTGCTTGCCCGCGCCGATGCCCGGCCGACACGGCTTCTTCTGAGCGCGCCCGTCCCTCGGCCACCGCTTACTCCTCCGGGAACTGGGCTTTCATGGAGGACAACAATGCCGCGTATCAAATCGCGCTCTTCGAACCGGCACGTGCTGCTTTGCGCGACCGCCATCCCCTTGCTGCTGCTGGGCGCTTGTGCCGACGGCGTCGGCTTCCGAGTGGGGGCAGGCGGCGGCGGATCGCCCTCTGGCCCCGCCGGTCCCGGCGATCCTTCGGGTCCCAGCGGCCCAAGTGGTCCCAGCGGCCCAAGTGGTCCTGGCGGTCCGAGTGGTCCTGGCGGTCCGAGTGGCCCTGGCGGTCCGAGTGGTCCTGGCGGTCCGAGTGGCCCCGGTGGTCCGACTGGTCCCGGTGGTCCGAGTGGTCCTGGAGGTCCGACCGGCCCGACGAGCAGCTACACGGGTCCGGTGGCGGGCGTGAGCGTGGGGGGCATGCCGGTCCTGGGTCCGAGCGGTCCGGGGACGATCGTGGATGTCACCGTCGGCACCGGCAGCGGCGCCACGGGCGGCAGCGGCATTGCCGTCGGGGCGCTCACCGGCGACGGGCAGGTGGTCCAGGTCACGCTTCCGACCACCCCGCAGCAGACGCAGGAGGCGCTGGCGCCGGTGGGATCGCTGGCAGGGGCCTTGCTGGGCGATCAGGTCGGCTCGACGGTCACCCAGCTGACCGACGGCCTGGCGCCGGCGGTGGCCGGCGTGACCGCGACGGTCGATGGGGTGGCGCAGCCGTTGCTCGGTACCGTCGATGCGGTGCTCGCACCGGTCGTGGGTGACGGCGGGGTCCTTGCCCCCGTGACCGGCCAGCTCGGGACCCTCGTCGATGGCCTCACCGGCCGCCTGTCGGGCGGGGGCAGCAGCCCGGCGCCCGGCTACACCGGACCGCTGGTGGCCGCCGACCTCGGCAACACCGTCCTGACCGGACCGGGCTCCACCGGGACGATCGCCGGGGTCAACGTCCTTGCCGAGAACCCGGGGCTGGTCTCCGGCCAGCTGGTCACCGCGGACCTGCTGGCGGACGGCAACGTTCTCGACCTGACGGTCCCGACCACCGCCGCCGGGGTGGCGCAAGGCCTGGCGCCGGCGGGCAACCTCGCGGGCGCGGTCCTCGGAGCCCAGGTGGGCGAGGGGGTGACCCAGCTCACCGATGGGCTGGCGCCCGTCGTCGCGCCGGTGACGAGCACGGTCGATGCGGTCGTCTCCCCCGTGCTGGACGCGGTCAACGGAGCGCTGGCGCCGGTGACCGGGGCGATCCCCCTCGGGACAGGCGACGCCGGCTCGACGCTGGCGCCGGTGACCGGCGTGGTCGGCGGCTTGCTGGGCGGTTCGAGCGGATCGGCGCCGGGCAACGGCTCGGTCCTCGCGCCGCTGACCGGGCTGCTGGGGCGCGGCCCGGGCACCGGGAACTGAGGACCGGCGTGTCCGCCGCTCTGTTGCCTCCCCCTTGGGCGGACACGCCGCAGCCCGACCTCGGATGACGGGGCGGGGGGAGGAGGCGGCCCTTGCCGGGGTCCGCCTCCTCCTGTCCCCGCGCGCTTCCGCACCCGCACGCGCAAGACAAGGACGACCGATGATGAACGACAGGACCGAATTCGCCTGTGATTTCCTGCGGGTGGCACTGTCGCTGCTCGACGACGACGAGGCGTTGATGGCAGCGGCGATGATCTCCGGCGCGCTCGACATCCTGGAGCGCCGACCAGATCCGGTTAACTATCAGTATAAGGGCCCGGGCAAGCCGCTCGCATTCGCACGGCCCGGCGGGTGGAGACATGTCCGCAGTTGCGCCTGAGCTCCTCGGAGATTTGCGTACTGCGCAATGCTCCACCAGTTGTTTTCACCCATGTTATTGATTCGTCAACGCGCAGAGATTTAAGTGGCTGTACTGGGACCTGCCCCAATCGACCCGGGCACCGGGAGAGGCAATAAAGAGAGACAGTCTCATGCGCGCAGATCAGGCGCTGGTTTTGCTCATCGACGACGTCCGGCCGATCGTGGAGGAATTGCTCACGTTCATGGAGCTGCACGGGATTCCGGCTGTGGGCGTGTCGGACCTCGATGCCGCCATCGCTGCGCTCGAGCAGAATCCGGCGATCCGCATCCTGGCCTGCGACGTGCGCCTGGGCCGCGAATCCGGGCTTTCGATCGTGCAGCGCATCCAGGGCCATGCACAGCTTCGGGCACGGCCGTTCCGCTACCTGTTCATCACCGGGGACCAGATGCGCCAGGACGCCCTGCCCGACATGCCGGACCACACCGTCCTCACCAAGCCGGTGCAGCCCCAGGTGCTCATAGACGTGCTGAGCGAGTGGCTCGGAGAACGGGCGCAAGACCCGCACAAGGGAGAGGTTTGACGATGAAGCCGAACGAGATCACCCGGCGTGACGCGGCCAAGTGGATCGGGCGCTCCTGCGAAGGCGGGCCGCTCCCCGGGATCGACCCGGCCGCGGACCGCCTAGCCCCTGCGGCGGAAGACACCCGCAAGCTCATGGAGACGATCGCCGCCAAGGCGCGGCTCGCCGACCTCGGCGAGCAGACCTCGGCGCTCGCGCACGAACTGCGACAGCCGCTGTTCTCCATTGCCGTCGCGAACGAGAACCTGCGCATGCTGCTCGAACGCGCGGAGGGCGTGAACACCCGCACGGTCGCAGCAGTCGAGCGTATCGCTGAGCAGGTCCGGCGCGCGCAGACGATCATCGACCGCACGCTTGCCTATGCGTCGGGCCACGGTCCCGGAGCGGTGCGTGCCGAGATCGGGCTTGCCGTGGCGAACGCGGCGGCGTTCATGCGTCCGCTGCTCGACGCGGCGGACATCGACGTCGTGGTCGACGAGAGTGTCGGCCATACCGCTGCCTGCGTGCGCCTGTGCCAGGTGGAGGCGGAGCAGGTCTTCGTCAACATCGTGCGCAATGCTGCCGAAAGCATCGAAGCGCGCCGCCAGGCGGGATGGCAGGGCCGCGGTCGCATCGGTATCTCGCTGCACCTCGAGGCGGAGGCGCTGCGCTGCGTGGTTGCCGACAACGGTGCGGGCCTTTCGGCGGAGATCTGTCGGGCCGCGTTCGAGCCATTCTTCACCACCAAGCCGCGGGTCGGCACGGGACTTGGCCTGCACATCTGCCGACAGGCGCTGGAGAAGGTCGACGGCGTGATCCGGCTGCGGCCGGGGCCGGGGGAAGGGGCCGAGGTGGTGGTCGAGGTGCCGCTGTCCGTCGCGGACACCTGACCCGGCGCGGCTTCAGATATCGTCGCGTCCCAAGCGGATGATGAAGCGCACGGGCTGGCGCTGGCGGGCGACACAGCGGAATTCGGCCAGGGCCTTTCGCGCGACCTGCTCGACCAGCCACAGGGTCGCATTGTCGATCCGCCGCCCGCGCATCGGCTTGCCCTGCGCATCGGTACATTCCACCGTGATGACGATGTGTGCCGGCGTCAGCACCGCGTGCAGCAGCACTTCGCCGCGGTGCTTCTTGCCGTCCTTGTCGATGAAGCTGGCGAAGGCGCTCAGCAGCGCGGCAACCGCCATCATCTCCAGCGCACCGTGCTGCTCGGGCACCAGATGATCCAGGGCATTGCCGCTCATGCGCACCGCGACGCCGTGATGCCGCACGTTCGACTTGGTGGCGGCGAGGGCGCAGTCCAGCGCATGGCGCACGGTGAGATCGCCGGTTCGCCCATCGGGTGCGTCGCGCCCGAACCAGCGGAACAGACCGAGGATATGGGCGGTCCCCTCGGTATGCGTGGCGATGCGCTTGACGCGCTCCTGCAGCTGGCGCCTGCTCTCCTCGTCGATGTCGAGGTGGGCGATGATGTAGTCCATGTTGCCGTTCGCCATGGAGATGACGTTGAGCGGCTGCGCCAGATCGTGCAGCATGCCGCTGGTAATCCGGCCCAGCAGCAGGTCGCGCGTGACCTGCACCATCCCGCCGTCGCCCCAGGCCAGCAGGCGCGCGTCGATCATGGCGAGGTGGCGGGCGATCCCCGCACCGATGAACATGGCGCAGAGGCAGGCGACGATCCCGCAGGCATCCCCCCATGCATTGGCCCCCCATGCATTGGCCCCCCAGGCATTGACCAGGGCGAAGCGCAAGGCCAGGCTGAGGCAGCCGCAGACCATGGCGACGGCCCACGACCATCGCGGCGCACGCAGGATGCCCGTCGCCCAGCGACGCGGGATCGCGGCGACGGAGCCGATGATGACGAGATCGGTCCAGTACAGCGTCGATTTCCGTGCACCGGGGACCAGGAACAGGCCACCGACGAGCAGCGCGCAGATGCACAGGGCCAGCAGCGGCCGGTTGAGCACGAACAGGGCCCCGGCGGCAGCGGCGGCCACGGCCGCCGCGCCCGGGCCGAGTGGCGCGGTCAGCCCCATGACCAGCGCGCACAGCGCGATCGCGGCGGGGTACACGCTCATCCCACCGCCCCAACCCTGACCGCGCAGGTGCTCAAGGCCTCCGGAAGCTATGGAATGCTCCTGAACCCAAGCACGCGAGCGGGTGCAATCCTCTTTGCGGACACGATCAAACTCCCGCTCCCTCCCCTTGGCTGCCTGTAGGACGGCAGCATCGTTGCGCAAAAGTGCTCGCGTCGCTCATTAGCTCCCGGCCGTGCGGCGCGCAAACCATGACATCGTGATGGGAAACCCGGCATTCACACCGGGAATCGCCGTTCGTTTGAGCGTTCGAACAGTACAGGCGAACCTTCAACCCCGTGCTGTTCTGTCGCCGTTACCCCTTGAAGCAAACCCGGATTAGAACCGATACGACGGTGACCCGTTCAGGCCCAAGACCGCGCACCGTCCGGTGTTCGCCGGCACTTGCAGGGTCGTGGATCGCCGCCGCTCGCATCTGCGTCGACCCTGCTTTCCCGCCCTGCGTGCCCGAAGCCCTCGGATCGGCTTCATCTGCATGACCGCGCAAATCCGCGAGGCGCTATTCTTTACGCATGCAGTCCGAGGTGTCCTGCACAGGCACACCAAGGGCTTGCATCGGGCCGCTGGGGCGGCGGTCCGGCTTGCGTAAGCGCAATCGCAAAAGGGGAATGCATGCGCCTGGGTTCGAAAGCGAAGCTCACGATCGGTGCCGGCCTGACCGCCGCAGCGGTCTTCGGCTTCCTGGGAGTGCGTGAGTTGGGACGATCGGCCTCCATGGAGTCGAATCCCGCAGCCAGGCTGGTCGCGCGATCGTCGGCGCCCGCCGGTGTCGTGCTGGCTGCCACCACGCGCGCGGTGCGGGTCGGCGAGACGATCCGCGCCGACATGATCCGCAACGCGGCGCTGGATCCCGCCCGCTTCCCCGCCGCCGCGACGCCCGTCGAGGCGATCGGCCGAGTGGCGATCCGCGACATCCCCGCAAACACGCTCATTTCCCGCACCGCGCTCGAACAGGAAACCAAGCTGGCCATACGGATCCCGGTCGGCATGCGCGCGATCAGCATCGACACGACGGCCGAGATCGCCGTGGCCGGGCTCGTGAGGCCCGGCGACCGGGTCGACGTGCAAGTGGTCTACCCGGGCGAGGATGCCATCAGCGGAGCGCGGGGCACCGGCCGCAGTCGTGCGCGAACGATGCTGCAGATGGTGCCGGTGCTTGCGGTCGGCGAACTGGTGATCGGCACACCCGCCAAGGATGCTGCCACCGGGACCGTCTCCACCCCGCCCCCTGCGCGCAACATGACGCTGGCGTTGACGCCTGGGCAGGTTTCCGAGCTCTCGCTGGCGAAGAGCACGGGATCGCTGTACCTGTCGCTTCGCAACCCCGAGGACAAGGCTCAGGTCGAGGTGCCGCAGCTGGCATCGGCGCCCGAAGCCGTGGCGATGCCCCGGGTATCAGGGCTTTCGCCCGCCGCCCGCGTCACCCCCCTCGCCACCCCCCTCGTCACCCCCCTCGTCACCCCCGGCACCGCCGCGCCGGCACCCGCTTCGCTCCGGCCGCGCCCCGCCCCCCACGCCATCGAGCTGGTCGTCGGCGGCAATCGCGAAGTCATCTATTCGGGGAGCGCCGCGCAGTGAGAAGCCTGATCGCAACCGCCCTGCTGGCAGCGGCGGCGCCGCCGGCACTGGCGCCTTGCGCCGCCGCCGCGCAGGAGCAGCGCACGCTGCAGGTCGAGGAGGCGCGCACGCTGTCCTTCACCCGGGCCATCGGCCGGGTCGAGGTCAGCCGCGAGAACGTCATCGCGGTCTCGGCGCCCAGCGCGCGCTCGCTGCGGATCACCGGCATAGCACCGGGCGAAGCGACCTTGAGCGTCTATACGGATGACGGCGTGCCGATGGGCGAGACCTTCGTCCGCGTCGACCCGCCGGCGACGACGGTAGCCGGGCTGGGCCCGCTGCGGCCCGGCGAGAAGGTGGTGGCGGTGGACGTGCAGTTCGCCGCGGTCTCCTCCTCCACGCTGAAGGCGCTGGGCTTCAGCTTCTCCAAGCTCTCGGGCGACCTGCAAGGCGCGATCGTCTCGCCCAGCAGCCTGAACTCGGCCAGCTTCGACAACGCCGGGCTGAAGCTCGACGCCTCGGCGCCGATCCAGAGCGCCTTCAACCTGTTCCTCGCCGCGCCCAATCGCGGGATCGGGGCGGTGCTGAGCGCGCTGTCCTCGAACGGACTGTCGCAGCTTCTCGCCCAGCCGACGCTGCTGGTGCGCTCCGGCGAGAAGGCCAGCTTCCTGGCCGGCGGCGAGTTTCCCGTCCCCGTCCCGCAGGGCAGCGGCAACAACGGCACGACCCTTTCCATCCAGTACAAGGAGTTCGGCGTCCGGCTTTCGGTGACGCCAGTGGTGCTGTCGGAGAACAACATCGTGCTGCGGCTCTCTCCGGAGGTGAGCGAGCTCGACTACAACAACGGCGTCCAGCTGCAGGGCTACGTGGTGCCCGGGATCCGCCGCCGCTCGGCCGACACCACGGTGGAGCTTGGCAGCGGGCAGAGCTTCGTGATCGCCGGGCTCAACTACAGCAACAGCTCGGTGACCAAGGACAAGGTGCCCTTCCTCGGCGACGTGCCGGTGCTGGGTGCCTTCTTCAAGCGCCAGCAGAACCAGCGCGAGCGGCAGGAGCTGATCATCGTCGCCACGCCGCGGCTGGTGGAACCGGAAGCGGTGCGGCCGGTGCTGGCGACCGGCAGCACGCCCCTGGAGCCCACCGTCGGCGCGATGATCGTCGGCAACGACGGGCTCGACCAGGCCGTCGGCAGCTTCGGCGTGGTGAGGCGGTAACATGGCCCGGATCCATCTCCTTTCGATCGACCGCGCGCTGGCCCAGCGGATCTCCGAGGCCATGGGCAGTCACGTGGCCGTGGACATGGCGCAGTCGCTGGTCGAGGCGAGCTTCGAGGGGCCCGGCATCGTCGTGATCGACCACGCCTCGGTCCCGGCGGAGCGGTCGGTGGCTTCCGTCATCGCCGAAGTGGCGCAGGCCGCGCCGGGTCGCGCGGTCGTCCTCGCGACGGAGGACATGTATGCCGTACAGGTGCTCCAGGCCATCCGCTCCGGGGCTACTGACGTGCTACCGCGCGGCGCGGTGGCCGCGGAAGTGAGCGAGATCCTCTCGCGCGTGCTCAACACCTCGCTGGCCGCGCACGGCCGTCTCGGCCGGCTGACGCTGGTGCTGGGCACCGATCGCGACGCCTCCGCCATTCTCGCCACCGATCTCGCGATGGCGCACTGTCTCGACGCTAATGGCACGCTATTGATCGACTGCACGCTGCCCAGCAGCACCGCGGAGGCCTACCTCGACGTCAAGGTGGACTACGGGATCGCCTCCGCCGTCACCGACATGGACCGCATGGACGCCAGCCTGCTCGGCGACGCGCTGGTTCGGCACGAGCGCAGCGGCCTCTCCTTGCTGACGCTGGACGGCGGCACCGGGACCGAGCCGGTCGGGATCGGTCCGGCCGACATCGTGGGCCTCGTCCAGCTGCTGCGCGCCAGCTGCGCCCACGTGGTGCTGTGCGGGGGCAGCCTGCGCAATGGCGGACTGCTGCGGGAACTGGCCTCGCAGGCGCAGACCGTGGAAGTGGTCTGCAGCCAGTCGATCCGCGAGCTCGACGCGACGCGGCGCCTGCTCGACCGCGTCGCGCTCGACACCGCGAGCGCGCAGCGCCTGCGCCTCCTGGTGTGGGAGCACGACCCGCGCATCCTGCTCGACGGGCGGCGGATGGCCGATGCGCTCGACATCGATTCGGTGATGGGCATCCCCGTCGACCGCGTCCGCCTGCGCAACGCCCTCAATGCCGGCCGCCCGATCATGTGCGAACGCGACGGCGGCCCTTACGCCCAAGCCATCCGCCGCGCCTGCGGCATCGCGGCGCCGGGCAGGAGCGGCACCTTCGGCATCGAGCGCATGCGGCGCGCGATCCTGCGCTCGGTGGAGCGGACCGCATGAGCCTTCTCACCACCGACATCGTGCCGGGCACGCCCGGCGCCGAAGAGGTCGCCGCGCGGCGGCGCGCACCGATCGCGCAGCCGTCCGCACAGCGGATGAGCGACAACTACCAGGCCGTGAAGGCGCTGACCTGCCAGCAGGTGATCGAGCAGCTGGAAGCGCAGGGCGCCACCGCGGAGGCGCTGGACCGGCGCACCCTGCGGCTGGAGATCGAGCAGGTCATCAACAGCCGCAGCCGCCGGGGGCAGCTTGCGCTCAACAGCGCCGAGCGGCTGCTGCTGATCGAGGACGTGGAGGACGAGGTGGTCGGCCTCGGTCCCCTGGCCCCGCTCCTGCGCGACTCCACCGTGGACGACATCATCGTCAACGGCGCCAACACGATCTACGCCGAGCGCGGCGGCCTGCTGGAGCGCGTCGAGACGCGGTTTCGCGACGACGCGCACCTGATGAACATCATCCAACGCATCGTCGGCCCCATCGGCCGACGCGTGGACGAGGCGACCCCCTTCGTCGATGCGCGTCTTCCCGACGGATCGCGCGTCAACATCGTGATTCCGCCGATCGCGCTCGACGGCCCCTTGGTTTCCATCCGCAAGTTCCGGCTCCAGGCGCTGAGCGTGGAGGATTGCGTGGCCGGCGGCGTGATGAGCCCGCCCATGGCCGCGTTCCTGACGAGCGCCGTGCGCTCCCGCCTCAACATCCTCATCTGCGGCGGCACGGGCGCGGGCAAGTCGACCCTGCTGAACGTGCTGTCGAGCTGCATCAGCGATCGCGAACGTCTCGTCACCATCGAGGACGCCGCGGAACTGCAGTTGCGGCAGGAGCACGTCGTCCGCCTGGAGACGCGGCCGCCGAACGTCGACGGCAGCCGCGAAGTCAGCGCACGCGACCTGGTCCGCAACGCCCTGCGCATGCGGCCCGACCGGATCATCCTGGGCGAGGTGCGCGGTGTCGAGGCGGTGGAGATGCTGCAGGCGATGTCCACCGGCCACGACGGCTCGATGGCGACGCTTCACGCGAACTCGCCGCGCGACGCGCTCTCGAGACTGGAGATGCTGCTGGGCTTCGCCGGGCAGCAGAACGACGAGCGAGCGGTCCGCCGCTTCGTGGCGAACAGCGTCCACGTGATCGTCAACATCCAGCGGCTCGCCAACGGGGCGCGACGCATCACCTCGGTCGCGGAGATCACCGGCGTGGAGGGCGAGGCCTATACCCTCAACGAGCTCTTCCATTTCGAGGAGCACCCACCGATGTCGGGCGAGGGTGCGCATCGTACCTTGTCGCCGAGGCCCTATCACGCCGCGCGTCTGCGCGACTACACGCCGCCCACCGTCACCTCACGGGAAGCGACGGCATGGTGAAGGGCAGCGCCTATCTGCTGCTGGCGGTGCTGATCCTGGCCGCGCTCGGGTACCGCTGGTTCGCGGACCGGGCGAGCACGCGCGTGGCGCTCGATCGCCGCCTGGACGCGATCTTCGCGACCGGCGCCGCGCCCCTGCGCCCCGCGGTCGCGGTGACCGTGCCCGAGCGCATCGCGCCGCTTCTCGCGCAGGCGCAGATCGAACTGACCGTGTCGGCGCTGCAGACGCTGGCCGCCTCGGGCCTGGCGCTGGCGGTCATCCTGCTTCTGCTGTTCGGTCCGGCCGTCGCGGTCGTGGCCTTGGTGGGCATTCCGGTGATCGCGCTGTCCTGGGTGCGAGCCCGTGCGCGCAAGCGGGTGGAGGCGCTGACCGATGCCATGCCGCTCTACCTGGACGGCGTGCGCCAGCTCCAGACCGTGGGCAACTCGCTGTCACAAGCGCTGGAACGCGCGCTGGCCGATGCACCCGAGACGGTGAAGAGCTACTTCGCACCCTCGGCCCGCAGGCTGGCGATGGGCGCCCCCGTTGCGGAGACGATGCAGCAGCTGGCCGACCGCCTGCAGATCGCCGAAGTCTCCATGCTCGCGGCCGCGATCCGCACGAACCTGCGGTACGGCGGCTCCATCGCGACGGTCTTCACCAATCTTGCGGGCATCCTGCGCGAGCGCGTCCGGATCCGCCGCGACCTGAAAGCGGCCACCTCCGAGGCGAAGGTGAGTTCGCGCGTGCTGATCGCGATGCCCCTGATCGCCATGGCCATCCTCGTCGCCATGAACCCGGCCTACACCGATTTCTTCCTGTCGGACCCGAGGGGCCGCACCCTGTCAATCGCGGCGATCGTGCTGGAGGGTCTGGGCATCCTCATCATTCGCCGCCTCATGCGGCTCGAGTTCTGATGTCGGGCGCGCTCGCCTTCGTGTCCTTCGCGGGCGCTGCCGGGGGCCTGGCCGTCATGGCGGCGGGGCTGCGCTGGATGCAGATCGATGCCCGGCTGCGCGCGCGCGTCGAGGGGCATGCCCTGCTCGGCGGCGGAAGCGGCAGCCGCGGAGGTCTGTCGCTGCGCCTGCCTTCGCTGCTGCTCGCCAAAGGTCGCGACCGTGAGGAGATCGAGCAACGCCTGCGCACCGCCGGATACTTCGATCCCGCCGCTGTCGATGTCTTCGTGTGGATGCGGCTGGGCGCAGCGGCGCTGGTGGCGATCATGTCCATGGCCACCTGCCTGGTCGTGACCGGCAACCCGTTTCGGCCCCTGTTTCCGACTTTCGCGCTCACCGGCCTGACCTACATCGGCGCGAAATACGTGCTGCGGATGCTCGCCAGCAAGCGCGAGCGGGTCCTGACCGTCGAGTTCCCCTTCCTGCTGGATCTCATGCTGATGATGCTGGAAAGCGGGGTCTCGCTGGACCAGTGCTTCCGCGGCATCGCCCGCGACGAGCGCGTGGCGGTCCCGAACCATGCCCGGCTGGTCGGCATGCTGGTCGACGATCTCGACCGCGGGCAGGACTACCAGGTCGCCTTCGACCGCTGGGCAGCCCGCGTCGGCGTTGCCGGGGCGCGCGAGCTTTCGGCGCTTTTTCGGCAGTCGCTGTTCCAGGGCATGGAGCTCGTCCCCGCCTTGCGCGAGTTCATCCGCGAGTTCTCGCAGCGGCGTGTCGCGCGGGCACGGGAGGCGATCGGCATGATCACCGTGCGCATGGTGGTGCTGATGCTGATCTTCTTCATGCCGGCGCTGTTCATCGTCCTGGCCGGTCCGCCGGTGGCCGCCATCCTCGACACGCTGAGGAGCACCGCGCAATGATCCGCTTCCTGCTCCCTGCGATGGTCCTCGCCGGGGCGGGCCTCACCGCGGCTCCGGTCGGTGCGGCCGAACTCACGCATGATGCCGCCTCGGAAGCATCGACGCGCGGCCTGTACCTCGCGCTCATCCGGCAGGCGCGGACGGACGGTCGCCCCCGCGCGGCGATCGCCTATCTGGACGACTTCGACCGTCGCCATCCCGACGACCGCGACGCGCAGATCCTGAGGGTCAATTGCCTGCTGGACCTGTCGCGGGTGGACGAAGCGCGCCGGGCGCTTGCGCGTATCCCCGCCAGCGACCACAGTGGAGCGGCCCTCGCGATCCGGGGCCATGTCATGGCGGCGCAGGGCGACTGGACCGGCGCATCGGCGCAGTACACGGCGGCGCTGCAGGCGAGCCCGGCCGACCCCTTCATCGCCAACGCACTGGGCTATGCGCTGTTGCGCGCGGGCCAGGCGCAAGCCGCGGTCGAGGCATTGCGCAGCGCGGGCGATCTGGCGCCCGACGACGCGGTCCTGCGCAACAACCTCATCCTGGCGCTCACGGTGTCGGGCCGCCTGGGTGAGGCCGAGGCGCTTCTTGCACGCGTCCAGGACGGTGGCGAGCGGTCGCGCCTGCGCCGGCAGGTGGCAGGAGAGGCCGCGCGCATCGCAGCGGCAGGAGCCATTGTAGGGCCAGTCACAGGACCGGTTGCAGGCCCAGTTACAGGGGCGGGGGCCGCAGCGGCCCCGCGTGGATCATGACGCAGGTCCGCCGGCTCCTTCAGCGACTGCGCGGACTGTGGCGCGACAGCCGGGGTGCCATCGGACCGGCGATTGCCGTGCTGGGCGTGTCGCTCCTTGCCGCGGCGGGGCTGTTTCTGGACGTTGCGCTCTACTACAGCGGCAACCGCGAGCTGCGCGTGGCAACGGAATCGGCTGCCCTTGCCGCGGCGATGGACCCGACCCGGGCGGAGGGTCTGGCAAGCGATTTCCTGGCGCGCAACGGCTACGATGCCTCGGTGCTGCGCACGGTGGAAGTGGGCTACTACTGCGCCAATATCGCGCAGGAGTCCGGCTCGCGCTTCGTGGCGGCCGGCTCCCCCGACATTGCGAACTGCCCTGGAAGCTCGCGTCCCAACGCAGTGCGCGTGACCACCGGAAAGCCCAGCCGCCAGTTCCTCGTCGGCGTGCTCGGGCGCGCCAGCCCGATCCCGCAGCTCGCGGCAACCGCCAGCGCAGCGCGGATCGACGAGGCGGGCATCTCCGCCACCTCGGGGTTGCTCACGGTCAGCAATCCGCTCGTCAACGCCGTCAACGAACTGCTGGGCGGGCTGCTCGGGATCAAGCTGCAGCTCTCCACGGCCGACATCGAGGCGCTGCTGGGCGGAAACGTCGACGCCGGCCTGTTCTTCGATGCGCTGGCGACGCGCGCCGGCTTCGACGGGACCTACGGCGAGCTGACGAAGGGCACGTTCGACCTGCAGGACATCGCCCTTGCCGCGGCCGACGCGGCGGGCTCGCCGGCCACGCGTTCCGCGCTCAACGCCTTCGGGACCATGGTGGGGCGCGGCTACATGGTGCCGCTCAACGGCCTCTTCGCGGTCGGGGTGTGGAGGAACATGCCGGTGGGAGAGGCCGACGTGAAGCCGGCCCTGCGCGCCGGCCTCAACGCCTACCAGCTGGTCAGCTATGCCGTGCAGGAAGGCCCGGTGGTGGTCGCACTGTCGGACGTGATCCAGCCACTGGTCCCGCCGCCGCTCCTCACGGGAACCGAGGTCAGGATCGGCGCTGCCGTGACCGGGCACCCCGACCGCCCGCGCTTCGCCTTCGGCCCTGCGCGCGAGACGAAAGTCGGCACGTCGATGCTGCGCCTGCAGGTCAACGTGACGCTGCTCAACCTTCCGCTGGGCGTCGCCCGCGCGAACGTGCCGATCCTGATCGACGTGGCGGCGGCGGAGGCCGAGATCGCGGACATCGACTGCATGGGCCAGGTTGACCAGGCCGCGAACACGACCGTCCGGGTGCAGGCGCGCTCGGCGCTGGTCAAGGCGTACATCGGTACGGCCCCGGCCAACGCCCTGACCAAGCCGCTGCCCCCGATCCGGGCCGAGCAGATCGGGCACACCGAAATCGCACAGGTCGGGCTCAGGCTGGTTCCGCTCCTGCCTCTCGAAGTCGTCTCCGTGAAGGGAAGGGCCATTGCGGAGCCCGTCCTCGGCGGGGACGTGCGCGAGAGCCTGCTGACTTTCGGGCCCGCCCCCGGGAACGGCACGATCGGGACGCCGGCGCGGCCCGGAAGCAGCCTGACCGTGCCCAACGGCGCCCAGGTCGGCACCACCGTTCAGGGCCTCGTCGACAGCCTGACCGGTGACAAGGATGGCCTGCGCGTCTGCCTCCTGGGCGGGCTTTGCGGTGTGGGAGAGACGGTCGTGCGCTCAGACCTGCTACCCTCGATCACGCGGCCGCTGACAGGGGTGGTGGCGGGCGTGATCGATCCGCTGCTCACCAACGTGCTCATCGCCCTGGGTGTCCAGCTCGGCCACGCGTCGGTCTGGGTGAACGGCGTGCGCTGCGGAGTGCCGGTGCTGATCTAGCTTTCACGAGATGGTGCTGCCGGGTTCCCCTCCTGCCCGGCAGCACCTCACGACCAGGGAGGAGAATGGGGAATGCGTACAATGATGACTTCGATCCGTAACATGATGGGCCGCCTGCGCCGCGACGAGCGCGGCCTGACTGCCGTGGAATACGCCGTGCTCGGCGCCATCGTCGTGGCCGCTATAGGCGTGGCGACTTCGAGCTTCGAAGAGAACCTCGAGGGAGCGTTCACGAAGATGTTTGCGCCGGCAGACGAAGAGGAGTGATGAGGCTGAGGCATCACCGATGTGCATGAAGACACGGGCGAGGTTCCGCACGCTTGGATGCAGCCGCGGAATCGCGGCGCTGGAGTTCGTCATGCTGGCTCCGGTGCTGCTTCTCCTGGTGTTCGCGATCATCGTCTACTCGATCTACTTCACCGGCCTGATTGGCGTCCGCCAAGCGGCGGCGGAAGGCGCGCGCGCGGCGGTCGCGGGTCTGTCCCCGGCGGAGCGGACGAGCCTGGCCGAAGCCCGCGCCCGGGACGTCATCGACAACTACGGCTCGCTGCTGGGCGGCAGCAGCGAGCCCGTCATCACCGCCGAGGCGGGCGAGGTGACGGGCACCTTCCGCGTGGAGGTCCGCTACGACATGACGGGGAGCCCGCTGATGCGATATGTTCCACTCGTGCCGCTGCCCTCCAGCGAACTGGCCGCGAGCGTGACGGTGACCAATGGCGGGTACTGAGATGGCCGCCCTCGGCTACTTCGACCTGGCGCTCCTGATCCTCGTGCTGGTGCCGGTGGTCGTGCTGCCCTGGGAAGGCCATCGCACGCCGGACTGGCTCTATCTGCTGCTCGCGGGCAGCGGGCTTGCTGCCGCGCTCCTGCGCGGCGGCCCGGCAGCCCTGGCCTGGTCCTGCGCGGCGGGCTTGGGATGCTTGCTCCTGACCAGTGCCATGGTGACAGCATTGCGCATGCAGACGCGCCTGCGGATCCTGACCGGGGGCCAGCTCAAGCTCATGGCGGCCGGCGCCACGTGGGTCGGGATGACGGGCACGCTGGTGATGATGAGCGTTGCGGTCCTCACGCTATTTCTGTTAGCTGCTTTTCAACAGGCGGGAGCGGTTAGGCGCAGACCGGATGCATCGGCGATAGTCGCAGTTGCAATCGTATCGGTCGCCATGCAGCAACATCTGCCGGGAATGTGAATGGGGGCATTCGCAACGGTATGGCGGGTATATGCGATGCCTAAGAATTGGCGCACAAGGCTGGGGGCGATACTGGCCCCGGGGGCAGTCGATCAGGACGGATGCGGAGCGGACTTCTTGGAGGAGGCTGCCTCGTCCGAAGATTCGTCGGGGGCTATGCAGATGGGCGTACCCATACCGGTGGAGCCCGTCCTTATCGTGGACGACGATGCCGACTGGGGTGAGGAATGCGCGTTCAGCCTGAGGCAGATGGGCTACGAGCCCTTCGTCGCCTCGACCGGGCCGGAGGCAATGGCGCTGTTCCTGCGGTACGACATCTCCATCGCCATCGTCGACTACAACCTGCCCGGGCTCGACGGGATCACCCTGATCCAGGAACTGTCGCAGCATGCCCACGAGCAGGGCCGGCAACTGCGCGTCATCATGGCGACAGGCTATGCCACCAAGGACGTCGCGATCGACGCGATGAGAGCGTCGGCCGTCGACTTCCTCGAAAAGCCGATCAGCCAGGCAGACCTGCGCAGCGCGCTACAGCGCATCCGCGGGATGCCGCCGCCCTCCGGCGCGCGCAAGGTGTTGCTCGACAAAATCTCCAACCTCAGCAGCGAACTGCAACGGCTTGCCCACCTAATGGACGACCCGGCGCCGCTCGTCGAAAGCCCGGCCCAGCAGGTCAAGGCGGCCGCAGCCACTGCGGCCAGCCCCGGCCCCGCGGGGCCGGAACAGCTGACGGGCTTCATCCGCGACCTGCTGCGCCGCGAGATGAAGCGTCGCGAGATCGGCGGAGGCGAGCTCTTCGGCGATCCTACCTGGGCGATGCTGCTGGACCTGCTCCTGGCGAAGATCGAGGATCGGCGCGTCTCCGTGTCGAGCGCGTGCATCGCTTCGGGCGCGCCGATGAGCACGGCGCTGCGCCTGGTGCGCCGCCTCGTCGATGAAGGCGTGCTGTGCCGATTGCCGGACGAGCAGGACCGGCGCCGGCACTTCCTGGCGATCGATCCCAAGTTCGAGCAGCCCCTCGTCGATTACCTGGCCGACCAGCTTCGACAGCACCGCTGAAAGGGTCAGCCGAAGGCCCGCTTCTCGTACACCGTCGCGATCGCCTGGCCGTCCCAGACGTAGCACAGATGCCGCTCCTGACGGCAGTGCGACAGCAGTCGAGGCCGGAACACGGCCACGCATTCGCCGCCCGGGTGCCGGACGCTGCGATAGACGATCCCGTCCGAACCCCGGGCGCGCAGGCCGGCGGCGAATGCCTGCGATGCCCCGTAGCGTGCCGGATCGTAGATCGGGTCTGCCGGGTCCACGCTGTCGCGGATCTCGTGCATGCGGCCGTCTAGATCGGCGGCGTAGACGCGCATGTCGATCTCCTGCGCCGGCTCGCGCGTCCAGAGCATGAAGCGGGTGCGGTGATACCGGGTTTCAGCCACGGCCGTTTCGATGGTCCGTCCCGCATAGAACACACCGAAGCTCCCGTCGGAAAAGCGGCTGCCCTGCGGGGCGAGGTGGGTAAAGGCGGCCATGATCGGCGTCGTTCCCGGACCGGAGACGCGATCCGGCGCGGGCACGAGCGCCAGGTCGCCCGCCTCCTCGCGCAAGCGATCGTTGGTCATCGCCTCCAGCGCGAAGACCGCCTCCAGGTCCGCGGGATCGGCCACCTTGTCGAACACGGACACGGGCGGGAAGCGGCTGGGCACGATGCGATAGCACGGTGTCCATCGGATGCGAACGACCGGGACCTCCATGTCGGAAGCCGTCTCAGCCGCGCTGCGCGTCGACGTACTGGCGAACGACGTAGAGGTCGGCCACGTTGCCCGATGTCATGCGCGCGATCGCCGACCGGCCGCCAAACAGCGGGTTGTCGTTCGGCTTGTGGACCCACTCGTCGGCGCTTCGCGGCAGCAGGATCTGAAGGCCCTTGTATATGCCCAGCACGTAGGAGATCCGCTCTAGCGCGTCCTTGGGGATGGCGGAGACCGCGCCGCGTTTCCACGACTGGAAGGTCGAACGGCTGTCCAGCCCCAGCAACCGCATCTGCTCCTGCTCCTTCAGTCCCCATGCCTCGGCGATGCGGAAGAAGGTGCGCAGAGCGGGCGCGGTCAGGTCCTTACGGTTCGGCGCATGGGCGAGGGACGAAGTGGCCATGACGATCCTTTCACCCCGTATATGTGCAGGATCTGCTCCAAACGCAAGTTTCCGATCAGGATATGTGGCTCAAGCGGCGGCTTCGGCCCTGCCGTCGACCACCACGCGGTCTCGGCCCTCGCGCTTGGCGCGATACAGCGCCGCGTCGGCAGCCTTGATCAGTGTCGATCCGTCGCGCTCCATGTCATCCTCCCAGCTGGCGATGCCGAACGACATCGTCATCGAGCCCAGGGTGCGTCCGCCCTGCTGGACGTTGAGCTCGGCGATCGCCTGCCTTGCCCCTTCGACGCGGTCCAGCAGCACCGCAGCCGTCGTGCCGGGAGCGATGACGGTGAACTCCTCGCCGCCGAAGCGGCAAACCACGTCGCCCTCCCGGAAGCGGCTCCGCATCTCGGCCGCGACGGCCTGGAGCACGGCATCGCCGGCCTCGTGTCCGAAATCATCGTTGAAGCGCTTGAAGTGGTCCACGTCGCACATGACGAGGCTGAGCGGGCTGCCCGACCTTGACGCGCGGGAGATCTCCAACGCCAGCGTCTCCTCCATGTAGCGGCGGTTGAACAGTCCGGTGAGCGGGTCGCGGATCGTCTGCTCGCGAAGGCCCCGCTGCAGGCGATGGTTCACCAGGGCCGAGGCGATGTTCTCAGCCAGGACGGTGAGGCGGAAGCGGCTTTCCGCGCCGACCACGCCCTTGAGATAGAGGACGCCGATGACCTCGCCCCCGGCCAGTAGCGGCTCGCAGTGGTAGTGGTGCGTCTCGTCGCCCACGTGTGCGCAGACGATGTCCGACCCCGGCTCGACCACGAAGTGACTCTGTCCGCGCCGCAAGGCCCAGCACTGATCGGGCGCAAACCCGGCGCTGTCCACCTGCAAGCCGCCCCATGCGGCGATCGGCACCAGCAGATTGCGCGAGTTGTTGTGGGCGTAGAGCGCGCCTGGGATTTCAGGAAGGACCCTGGGCACGAAGACGCGGATGATCGCCGCGAGCTCCTCGTCGGTACGGGCCGCCTGCATCCGATGGGCCATTCCGCCCAGAAGCTCGATCACCTCGCCGCGTTCGCGCAGCACCCGCGCATTATGGCTGAGTTCGAGGTTCGCCTTGTGCAGGTGCTCCTGGCTTTGGGCCTGGTCGGCCACGGCGGCCTGCAGTTCCTCCGCCATGGCGTTGTAGCCGCTGGCGAGGCGCTGGAATTCGCTGGAAGCCATGTCGGAATCGATGCGCGCAGTGCGGTCGCCCGCACCGAGCTGGCCCATGACCGTCATCATGGCCTCAACCGGCGTGCGAATGCGACGGATCAGCGCGACGCTCATGATGGCGATGGTGATTACCGTAATGGGCGTGCCCAACGCGACCAGCCACCGAATGAAGCTGAGGCGCCGCTCGACTGCGGCGATGCGCTGGTGGGAAAGCGCACGCTCCTCATTCAGCAGGTCGCTCACGCGCGCATCCACCAGCAGCATGAGGTTACGGCCACGTCCTGAGGCAATCGCCGCTTCGGCGCCGGTGAAATCGCCGGCCCGGGCGAGACGGGAAATCTCATTCACGGCGTCGCTGCGCTGCATCAGCAGGCTGCGGATCTGGACCGCGCGCGCGTTTTGCGCGGGATTGTCGGTGGTGAGGGCGACCAGGTCGTTCGCCGCACCTCGGGCGCCGGCGATCTCTGCGTCGATGCTTTCGGCAAACTCAGGATTGTGCGTCAACGCGAAGCCGCGCTGGCCCGATTCCGCGTGCTGGAGATGGTTGCGTGCGCTATGCGCGGCGCGCAGCACTTGCGAAGAGTGGGTGACCCAGCTCAGGCTGGCCCGCATTTGCGAGGACCCCTCGAGCAGCAGACCTGCGGAAAGCGCCAGCATCAGGCACAGGATGCTGCAGAGCACCACGATCCGGCTGGACAACGATCCGACCAAGGGTAATCTCCGTAGAACGGTTCGCCCACGCCCTCGGTGAAAACCTGCCGCCTTGCAACCATTTTCGCAGGTGCAGCGCGACAGGTGCTTCGACGGCGGCTCAGGCGATGGTGAGAACGATTCCGCCTCTCGACCCGAATGGCCGCGCCGTTGGTTTTCGCGCCCAGCGGGCTGGCAAGCAGCGCGACTTGCGCTGCGATCTCGTCCGCCTCGATCAGCCGGCGAACGAGCGAGAGCGGACGCATCTTGGCGAAGACCTCGGCCTCTAGGTCAGCCTCCGGCGCGTCCTTACGGCCTGAGCGCCGGCTAGCGACCCGCGCGGGCGCTCTGGCGGTTGATGATGGCGATCGACAGCCAGGCGGAGATGCTGGCCTCTCCCAGAATCGCCAGCGTTCCCACGGCAGGGCCCAGCAGCACTGTGTCGAGCACCCAGCCGGCGGCGAGCAACAGCCAGCCGGCGCTGCGCACCACGCGAGTCTGGCCGAACGGAAGCGTGCGCCCCAAGAGGTCGCGCTGGTGTCGCTTCATCCCGGCCGCCAGCGCGAGGAACGCGGCGAGGACCATCAGGAACACGAGCAGGTGCATCATGCTCCGGAGACCTTGGGGGCGGCGCGCCGGACGCTGGTAGCGGGCCGGCTCCGATGCTGCGCGGCGCGGCCGGCCGCGTGGAGGAAGCAGAGGGCGAGCACGATCATCACCAGATCGAAGCTGACGAAGACCCAGTCCCCCGCCCACAGGCTGGCGGCAAGCCCGCGCGAAGTCGTCACCGCATTGACCACCGGCACCGCAGCGAAGCCGGCGCCGGCCAGGGCCAGCGCCTCGGTCCAGGCGCGCTTGGCGGGGCGTACCAGCGCCCAGGCGAGCACGGCGGCCCAGGCCAGGAAGAGGCAATCGATCTCTCGCTCCGCCCGGTCCGCCATGTGCAGCGGCAGCAGGCGGTTGGCCAGGAAGTAGGCCGCGATCCCGACCGGCAGCCCGGCTATGGTCGCGATGTTGAGCCGCTCCACGACGCGGAAGCCGAAATGGGGCCGCTCGGGTTCCGGCAGCTTGGCGCGCCGCTTCACCGTCCACAGCACCAGCCCGCTGCCCACCATGATCGTGCCGCCGACGCCGCTCAGGAAGTAGAGCCAGCGCAGGCCCCATTCCGCGAACCGGCCGCTGTGCAGCCCGATCATGACGCTTTCGGTGGCGAGTGCCGCCCCTTGTGCGCGGTGTTCGCCGATCTGCCGTCCCGTGGCACCCTCGAACTTGGCCGTCTCGCCGCGAGCGCCCATCGCCTCGCCGGGCGCGCGGCCGATGTCGACCCGGGCGGCCGCGTCGTTCGGGTTGGAGACGCTGATGTAGCCGACCTGCTTGCCGTCCCAAGAGGCGGACGCGGATTGCATCATCGGCCCCAGGTCCGCCAGCGGAACACGTCGGCCGGTGGGTTCCGGCGCGTCGAAACGGCCGAAGACCGCTTCCTGGAAGCCGGCAGGCGCCGCATAGTTGGCTGCAATTCCCCAGGGCATGTAGAGCGAGGCGAGCGTCACGAGGCCCGTGAAGGTGATCATCAGGTGGAAGGGCAGGGCCATCACCGCCGTCACGTTGTGCGCGTCCAGCCAACTCCTCTGGCCTTTGCCGAAGCGCAGCATGAAGAAATCGGCGAAGATCTTCTTGTGCGTCACAACGCCGGAAAGGATCGCCACGAGCATGAACATCGCCGCAATACCGACGAGATAGCGCGCCCATAGGACCGGCATATAGTGCAGGTCGAAGTGGAAGCGGTACAGGAAGAAGCCGCCGCGCGTCTCGCGCAGAGTGACCGCATGCCCTTCGGAATCGAGGACCGCCTGGGTCATCCTGCGCCCGGGAGGCCGCTCTCCGGCGGGTTGCCAGTAGACCTGGGTGGTCGCGCCGCGGGAATTGGGCAGCGAAATGTACCAGCTGCGCGCGTCAGGCGCGACTGTGTCGAGATAGCGCACGGCGCCGCGCGCGGAGGCGACCGGATCGGCGCGGCCCGTGACTTCGGGCTGCATCCAGCGCGTGATCTCGTCCTGGAAGTAGGCGGCCGTGCCGGTGGCGAACATCGCGAAGAGCAGCCAGCCGAGCAGGAGCCCGCTCCAGGTGTGAAGCAGGGCCATCGACTGGCGCAGGCTGTCCTTCACAGCCGCCCTCCCGTGGCCACCGAGATCCACAGTCCGGCGCCCATCACGAGGGCGGCGCCGATCAGCCAGGCCCAAAGACGAAACGCCGAGCGGGTGCCGAACGCAACCAGCGCAAGGATCGCGAAGAGGGCGAAGGAGGCGAGCATCGCGGTGACGCTGGCATTGGCCGCGTCCATGCCCAGACCCTGCCACAGGAGGCGGGCGGTGCAGGCGGCGGCGAGCGACGTCACGGCGTAGTTCGCGGGGATCGCGGCGAGGATCCGCGCAGCGACCTCACCGCGGCGGGCAACCGGCTTGCGCCCCGCCGCGCGGGATGGGACGGAACTGGGGGTCTGGACGCGGCGATGATTCAAGGGCTGTGTCTCAGAGGCGCTATTGCGAGGCAGTCGCACGCCGCTAGGATGCACGAGGGCGATTGTCAATGCGCCTCAGGTCGAGGCCCGCGGCGGCTTAGCGGGTGACGAGCACGATCTTGCCGACCTGACTGTTGCCCTCCATGAACCGATGCGCCTCTGCCACGTCCTGCAGCGCGAACGTCTTTGCGATCACCGGGCGCAGAGCACCGCTTTCCAGTCCGCCGCTGACGTAGTGCACCAGGGCCGCCCGGCGTTCCGGGTCATCGACGACCGCATTGGCCGACCACCCCCGCAAGGTGAGGTTGGCCAGCATGACCGGCGCGAGCGGGATCTCCATGCTGGCTCCGCCCATGAGCCCGTAGAAGATCGCGATTCCCTCCGGCCTCATCGCCGGCAGCAGGGTGGCCAGCTGCTGCCCTCCGACCGCGTCGAACACCACCCGCACGCCTGCGCCGCCGGTGATCGCGCCAAGGCGGGAGGAGAGATCCTCCTCGTCCGTCACGATCACGTGGCTGGCGCCAATCGCTTCCAGTTGAGACTTCTTCGACCGGCCGCGCGTCACGGCGACAGGGATGGCGCCTTCGGCATGGGCGATCTGGATCGCGGCCACCCCCACCGAGGAGGAGGAGGCGGTGATGACGACGTGATCGCCGGGAGCGATGCGGGCGACCTCCACCAGGGCATAGGCGGTACCGTACTGCATCCAGCTTGCCGCAGCCTCGACGAGCGAGCTCTGGGGAGGCAGCCTGACGAGGCGATCGGCAGGGTAGAGGATGCGATCGGCATAGGTGCCGTAGGCCTCCATCGACAATCCGTAGAGGACCGCGACCTTGTCGCCCACGGCGACACCCTTCGTTCCCGGACCCACTGCCTCGACGATGCCGGCGGCTTCGTAGCCGATCCTGGCCGGAAGGGAGACCGGGCCGAAGCCGCCGCTGCGGTAGATCGCTTCCACGCGGTTGAGGCCGATGGCGGCGACGTCGACCCGAACCTCGCCGGGCGCAGGCTCCGGCACTTCGACCTCTTCGACGCGCAGGACGTCCGGTCCGCCGAACGCATGGAAGCGCACCACTCTGGCCATTCCCGCCCCCCCCCTGTGTCCCAACGTCCGCGCGATGGTGAACGGGTGTTCACTACCCCGCGCCTTCCGGGTCTGTCAATCGCGTGCTAGCGCCGCCCGATCATGTCCGCAGCTTCCGACTCCCGCAGTTCTGCCGAAACCAAGGCGCGGATACTCCTCGCCGCCCAGACCGTCTTCGCCGAGCATGGGTATTCGCACGCCGGCTTGCGCGAGATCGCCCGGCAGGCCCAGGTGGCACCTTCGCTCCTGCTCAAGTATTTCGGCACCAAGGCGCGGCTGTTCGAGGAAGCGCTGATCGCGGCGATCATTCCCCTCCAGCACTTCCAGTCGGATCGTCCGCAGCTCGGAGAAGCGATCGTCGCCTCGGTTCTGGACCCCGGCTCGCGCATGGTCGCCCCGGCCATGATCGCGCTCGCGCTCGGCGATCCGGAGTCGCGTGCCGTTACCGTCCGCGTGGTGCAGGAGCGCATCGTGGGACCGATGGCCGACTGGCTGGACGGGGACGAGGGGCTGGCGTCGGCGATCAACCTCCTGGCGATGACGACCGGCTTCGCGATCTTTCACCGCAACATGGACCTGGGGCTGGAGCCCCGGACCCGGCAGGACGCCGCGCGACTGATGGCACGCGCGCTGCAGGCGATGGCAGACGGCTGAGTTCCCGAGGCGCGGAAAGGACGGCGCGGGTCTTCCCAATTCGAGGAGGGCGCGGTACCCACCACCAAGGTGAACAAGTGTTCACCGATTCGGGGCTGCTGCAAGGAGCGGCCGAAAGTAGGGGGTGAGGCGCATGGCCGGCGACGATTTCGCGCAGATCGTGAACGTGGTGAACCTCTATGCGGTGGCCGTGGACGCGCACCGCTACGACCTTTTCCGCGAGATCTTCACGGACGACATCCGCTGCGACTTCGGGGGCGGCGCCGCGTTCTCGGGGATCGAGACGTTCATTGCGTCTTACGAAGGCATCCATGCGGTCTTTTCCGCCACCCAGCACATGGTGTCGGGCCATGCGGTGCGCATCGACGGAGAGCGGGCCTGCTGCTTCAGCTATGTCTGCGGCCGTTTCCGCCGGGCCCTGGAGGGCGGCGAAGGCCTGTTCGAGTCGACCGGCTGGTACGACGACGTGCTCACGCGCACCCGGGCGGGGTGGCGGATCAGCGAGCGCACCTCTCGGATGGTATCCCACAGCGGCGATGTCCGGGTGATGCAGGCGATGCCGGGGATCGACACCGACTACGTCCTGCTCTCGCTGTTCGGCGAAGCTGCGGCAGGACGCATCCGCTTCCTCGCGTGACGGGCTTTGCGCATCTGTGCGGCGATCCCGCTTGTCCGGCCCGGCAACGGCGCCCGCGCGCATGGTCCGAGCCGCATGAAGGGAACACAAGCCGGACGTGAAGACCGGCAAAGCGGCGACGAGGGGGAGGATTGTCGATGGAGAGGCTTGGTGTCTGGATGTTGGCGGCGATCCTCGGGATCGTCGGCGCGGTGCTGTCGATCGGCGGCATCGCGCTCGTGCTCGCCGGGGGCAGCCCGTACTATGTGGTGACGGGCCTCGTGGTGGTCGCCAGCGCGGTGGGACTGCTCAGGCGCAAGGCCTACGCAGCCTGGCTCTTCGGAGCGATGCTGGCGGGGACGATCGTCTGGAGCCTATGGGAAGCCGGGCTCGACGGCTGGGCCCTGCTGCCGCGCCTGGCCGCGCCGGCAGTCGTCGGGCTGCTGTTCCTGCCCGGCCCCATCCGGCGTGCCACCGCAGCGAGCCGCTGGTGGGTCGGCGCGCCGACGCTGCTCGCACTGGCCCTGCTGACCGTGGCGTTCATCCGCTTGCAGACCGCCGACAGCGAGTTGCCGCCGGCTGCCAAGCTCTCGCCTTCCCCTGAGGCACCGGCCGAGTGGCGGCACTGGGGCCACGACCTGGCGGGCACCCGCTACGGCGCCGTGGCCCAGATCGACACGGCGAACGTGGGCCGGCTCCAGCAAGCCTGGCGCTACGACGCCGCCCTCAACACCAGCAGCACGCCGAGCCTGGAGGCGGCTCCCCTGGCGGTGGACGGACGCCTGTTCCTATGCATCGAATCCGGGACGGTGGTGGCGCTGGACCAGGACAGCGGTCGGCAGATCTGGCGCTACCAGGCGCTACCGGACCGATCGCCGTTCCGCGGGTGGAAGTGTCGCGGGGTCGCTTACTATGAGGCGAGCGCCAGGACGGCGGAGTGCGCCAGGCGCCTGTTCCTCACGACCGCCGCCGGCCAGTTGGTCGCCATCGACGCCGCCGACGGCCGGCCGTGCCGCGGCTTCGGGGCCCGTGGCATCGCCGACCTGCGGCAGGGCATGGGCCCGATGCCACCCGACGCGGCCTTGCCCACTTCCCCGCCCACGGTGGTCGGCGGCGTCGTGGTCGTGGGCCAAAGCATTTCCGACTTCGGCTCGTTCGACTCGCCCTCCGGAGTGATCCGCGGGTACGACGCCGAGACGGGAGATCTTCGCTGGGCCTGGGATGCCGGGCGCGAGGGACAGACGATGCTGCGGCCGGGCGAGATTTATACGCGCGACACGCCGAACGCCTGGGGCGTGTTCAGCGGGGACGAAGCGCTGGGCCTGGTCTACGTCGGGACCGGCAATAGCCCTCCCGACTACTTCTCCGGCTTCCGCTCCAAGGTCGCGGACGCGTTCACCGACACTCTCGTCGCCATCGACGTGCGCACCGGCCTTCGCAAGTGGTCGTTCCGCACCGTCAATCACGATCTGTGGGACTACGACCTGGCGGCGCAGAGCGTCGCGGTCGATCTTCCCGGCGGACGGCCCGCCCTGATCGTCCCGACCAAGCGCGGCGAGATCTTCGTCCTCGACCGTCGCACCGGTGTGCCGATCGATCCCGTGGTCCAGAAACCGGTGCCGCAGGGCGGGGTCAAGGGCGAGTGGACTGCTGCCACGCAGCCCTACACCACCGGCTTTCCCTCCGTCGCTGGGGCGGACCTGCGCGAGAGCGACATGTGGGGCATTACACCGATCGACCAGATGATGTGCCGGATCCAGTACCGCAAGGCGAACTACCACGGCCAGTTCACGCCGATCACGACCCGGCCGACGATCACGTATCCTGCCGTGGGCGGCGGCATCAACTGGGGCAGCGTCGCCATCGATCCGCAGCGCGGGCTGATGGTGGTCAACACGCTGCACTTCGCCAACATGAACCGCCTTGCTCCCAAGCGCGGCGGCCGGGACGTGAAGGGCGGGTTCGAGGGCGGCGTCATCATGTTCCCGCAGGCCGGCACGCCCTATGCCTTCGAATCCTTCCCGTTCCTTTCGCCGATCTATGCGCCTTGCCAGAAGCCGCCCTACGGCGTGATCAGCGTCTTCGACATCCGGACGCGCAAGCTGCTGTGGAGCAAGCCTCTGGGCACCGCGGAAGGGTCGGGTCCGCTGGGAATCGCAAGCGGCATCCCCCTGCGCATGGGGGCGCCGAACTTCGGAGGCGCGCTCGCCACGGCGGGCGGGCTGGTGTTCATCGCCGCGTCGCAGGACCGCCGGCTTCATGCCTACGACATCGGCAACGGCCACGAGTTGTGGAGCGCGCGACTGCCCGCGGTGGGCGCGGCGATGCCGATCACGTACGTGTCGCCGCGCGGCCGCCAATATGTCGTGATCGCCGCCGGCGGGCACTTCGCCATTCCCGGGCCGCGGGCGAACGCCGTCGTGGCCTACGCGCTGCCGGAGGCGCGATAGCGCGTTGGCTAGGCCGCGACGTCGCGCCGGGCCGACACGACGTCGCCGGTGGAGGCTGCGTGCGGGATCGTGGTGGTGAATGTGCGGTCCTGCCAGTTCCGCTCCAGCCGCCAGGCACTGCCGACATCGACCAGGCGGAAGTCGCCATGCGCGAACAGCTCCGGATCCTCGGCGCGGTGCGCCAGCAGCGTGCGCGTAAGGGCCAGTTTGCGCGCGGATAGCGAGGCCATAGCGCCGCTGCGGATGCCGTCCCAGTCGACCGGCCGGCGGTTGTCGGGATCGGTCAGGGCCACCGCCTCGACCTCAGTGCCCTGGTAGATGTCGGGGATGCCGGGCGCGCAGAGCTGGAGCGTGACCTGGGCCAGGACGATCGCCTCGTAGCGAGCGTCGAAGGCCACCGGCAGCCCCTCGTCGCGGGACAACGCGTGGTGAAGCTGCCGGCACAGATCCGTTACTGTGCTTTCCGCATGTTCGTCGGGCGCCTCGTGACGCGAGAGGTCCTTGGCCTCGCGCATGGCCTTGGCGACGTGGTCGGCGATGCGGGCCTCGGCCTCGGGTTGTCCGCGCATCATCAGCGCCGTCTGGAGCGCGTAGAGGCCCCAGCGCGGCGGGAGGCCGGCCGCGATCGCTTGCTCCCGGCCGCGGGCGTAGAGGTCCCGGGCCAGGTCCGGGAAGTGGCTGAGCGCGAGGAGGACGGCGCGGGCGTCGGCGGAGCGCTTGGTGTCGTGCGTCGACAAGGCGTTCAGCGCCCGCGGGCTGCGTTCGGCGCGGGCGGCCATCTCCTGCTCGAAGCGGGACAGGTCCATGGCGTCGAGGTCGGGCTCGGCGCCGACTTCGCAGAACGGCAGGAACGCGACGCTCCGAAAGAACACGGTATCCTCCTCCGACTTGGCGGTGAGGGCGCCGGTGAGCTGCTCGAAGCGGGTGGCGAAGGTGCGGGCGAGCGGGTCGTCGGGGGCGCGGAGCAGGTCGAGCAGGGCCGGCAGCGGCGGTTCCGCCCCCTCGGCGCCCGCTACGGCCTCGGTCACGAGCGGCGACAGCGGGCAAAGATCGGCGGCATAGGAGCGGTATACGGGCCACTTAGCGGCCAGATTGGCGATACCCGCCGCCATCGCCGCCCGCGCCGTCTCGGGCGCGGCAAGCGCCGCCATGGCCGCATCGGTGACGCGCTCCAGTTCCGGCGCGAAGACCTGCTCCAGCAGCTCCTGCCGGACCTTGCGCACCTCCCGGTGGGTGGAGGAGGGCACCGCCCCGGCCGAGGCCTCTCGCATTGCCTCGAGCCCGGCGGGGTGCACCAGGAGGCGGGTGACCGGACCCATGAACTCGTACCCGCTCATGCCCTCGACCGGCCAGGATGCGGGGATCGCTTCCCCCGCCTTGACGATCTTCTCGATCCAGACCGGCGTGTCGCCTACGGCCTCGCGCAGGCGGTGCAGGTAGCAGCCCGGCCGGGCGAGGCCATCGATGTGGTCGACCCGCAGGCCCTGGATGCGTCCGGCGTTCACCTGGGCGACGATCCAGGAGTGGGTCAGCGCGAAGACATCCGGGTCCTCCTGCCGCACTCCGATGAGGTCGGTGATGTTGAAGAAGCGCCGGTGGATGATCCGGTCCGCGCTCGTGCGCCAATGGCCGAGCGACCAGTGCTGCTCGTCCAGCAGGGCGTCGAGCGCCGCGGCGTCCAGCGTGCGCGAGGCCGCGGCAAGGCCGGTCGCGGTGTTGGTGAGCCGCAAGGGGTACTCGCGGTCATAGACGCGCAGGCGCGGGTCCCCGGGGTTGCCGGCGAGGGAGATCTGCCCCGCCTCGAGCAGTTCGGCCGGGGTGCCGTCGAGCACCGGGAAGTGCAGCCGGCCCTTGTCCCAGTCGATGTCGAAAACCTGCGCGTAGCGGCTCTCCCGCCCGTGCCGGAGGACATCGGCGAGCCACGGGTTCTCGGGCGTGAAGCCCATGTGGTTGGGCACGATGTCGATCACGATGCCGATTCCGGCATCCTGTGCCGCCTCGCTCAGCCGGACGAAGGCCGCCTCGCCGCCGAGCACGGGGTCGATGCGGGTGGGGTCGATCACGTCGTAGCCATGCGTCGATCCCGCCGCGGCATGGAACGGAGGCGCCAGGTAGAGATGGCTCACGCCCAGCTCCACCAGCCACGGCAGCAGCGCCCGCGCCCGGTCGAGGTCGACCCCGCAGCGCAGCTGGAGGCGGTAGGTGGCGACCGGGACGGGATGGGGCATCGGGTTCACTCCGGTGAGGCGGCCAGGGAGAGCGCGAAGGGACTTGACGCGTCGGCAAGCTGCAGGATCGGTTGCGGATGAGGCTCCCAAGCGCCGCCTTCGCCCAACCGCGCACGCAGCTCCAGCGTGCCGGGACCGAACGACCAGAGCGCCTGGATTGCCTCACCCTCCCGCCGAAGCGCACAGGTGGGGTTCGGGTTCCGCGCCAGCAACGGTTGTATGTGGATGCTCCGCAGCGACAGCAGGTGGCGCATGAAGGCCTCGTGCGCGACCTGCTCCGGCCGTTCGGCCCGGCCGATGCGCGAGGCGGCGAAGGTCTGCTCCGCGACCGGGTCCGGCACCTTGCCGCCGAAGCTGCTGAAGCGGGCGAACTCCTGCGCCCGGCCCTTGCGCACGGCCTCCGCCAGGTCGCCCGAGAAGTCGACGAAGAACAGGAAGGGCGCATCGGTCAGGAACTCGTCGCCCATGAACAGCATCGGGACGAAGGGCGTCAGCACGGTGAGCGCGGTCACCACGCGGTAGGCATGCCGGTCCGCGACCAGCTGGTGCAGGCGCTCGCCCTGCGCCCGGTTGCCGACCTGGTCGTGGTTGCCCACGAAGTTGACGAAGGCTGTGCGCGGCAGGTGGGCGGACGGCTCGCCGCGCGGATGCTCCGGGGCGTCGTCGGAGCGCTCCTGCCCCTGCCGCACGTAGCCGTCCGCCAGAGCGATCGCCATGTCGCCGACGGGATCGACGGCAAAGGGGGCGTAGTAGCTTTCGTCCTCGCCGGTCAGCAGGCAGTGGACGGCATGGTGCCAGTCGTCGTTCCAGGTGCCGTCGTAGGGACTGTCGGGCTCGAAGTAGCGGGCGAGGTTGCGCTCGTCCTCGGTCACCAGGTGGATGGGCCGGCCCCATTCGCGGCTGCGGATGCGGGCGCCCAGCTCGTCCAGGAAGTGGGTTGGCGAATGGTCCTCGATGGCGTGGACCGCATCGAGGCGCAGCCCGTCCAGGCGGTACTCCTCCAGCCAGTGCAGGGCGTTGCCGATGAAGAACTCGCGCACCGCGGGGGTCTCGAAGGCGATGCCCTGGCCCCAGGGAGAGGCGCGGTCGGGGTGGAAGAACGAAGGGCACCAGGCGCCGAGGTAATTCCCCGAGGGGCCGAAGTGGTTGTAGACCACGTCCAGCAGCACGCCCATGCCCAGGCCGTGCGCCGCGTCGACGAAGGCGCGCATCGCATCGGGCGTGCCGTAGGCGTTGTGGGGCGCATAGGGCAGGACCCCGTCGTAGCCCCAGCCGCGCGTGCCCTCGAACTGTGCCACGGGCATGATCTCGACCATGGTGACGCCAAGATCGCGCAGGCGCGGCAGCTGCGCGGCGGCCGCCGCGAAGGTGCCTTCCTGCGTGAACGTGCCAAGGTGCAGCTCGTAGACGACGGCCTCGTCCCAGGGGCGGCCACGCCAGGCGTGGCGCCACGCGAAGGCCGCGGCGTCCACCAGGAGCGACGGCCCGTGGACGTCGCCCGCCTGCGCCCGCGCGGCCGGGTCCGGATAGGGAGTGCCGTCGATGACCCAGCGATAGGGGGCGCCGGCCTGCGCCTCGGCGTCGATCCGCCACCAGCCCGCGTCCCTGGGGCTGGCAAGCAACGCCGCCCCGTCGAGTTCGACGCGGACGTCCTCGGCATCCGGGGCCCATAGCCCGAAGCGCCACGTGTCGCCCCGCTTGCGAGCACCCCATTGCAGGTCCTGCATGATGCCTCGCGCGCTCAGAGGGGACGGAACAGGCACAGGCTGGCGGGCGAGATCGCCGCCGCTTCGCCCGCGATCGCCTCTTCGGTGAAGGGATCCTCGCGCGCGGTGTCGACGATGCGGGTCCAGTGGCCCTCGGGCAGGGTGAATTCCAGCCCGTCGCCGGCGTTGAGCACGGCGAAGAGCGGCCGACCGCCGTCGAGGAAGACTTCGCGCGTCGAGTAGTCGACCAGCATGCCCAGCACGCGAAGGCCCGGCTGGCTCCACAGCTCCTCGTCCATCGGGCGGCCGTCGGGCTGGAACCAGGCGATCTCCACGCGCTCGTTGTCGCCCGTCTCGCCCATTAAGAAGTTTTCCTGGCTGAGGACGGGGAACTGGTGGCGCAGCGCGATCATGCGGCTGCAGAAGTCCAGGAATGCATCGTCCCGGTTGACCCAGTCCACCCAGCCGGTGGCGTTGTCCTGGCAGTAGACGTTGTTGTTGCCCTGCTGCGAATTGCCGATCTCGTCTCCCGACAGGATCATCGGCACGCCCTGGCTGACCAACAGCGTCGCCACCATGGCGCGGCGGCGCCGGGCGCGGGCGGCAACGATGCCGGCATCGTCGGTGGGCCCCTCGGCGCCCATGTTGTCGGAGATGTTGTTGTCGTGCCCGTCGGCGCCGCCCTCGCCGTTCGCCTCGTTGTGGCGCTCGTTGTAGGAGACGGTGTCCATCAGCGTGAAGCCGTCGTGCGCCGCGAGGAAGTTGACCGAGGTGGTGGCGCCGCGGTCCGAGTGGTTGAACTGCACCGGGGAGCCGATCAGGCGCTGGCAGATCTCGCCCACTTGTCCTTCGTCGCCGCGCCAGAAGCTGCGCACGTCGTCGCGGAACTTGTCGTTCCACTCGCGGAAGGGATGCGGGAAACCGCCGACCTGGTAGCCGCCCATGCCTACGTCCCAGGGCTCGGCGATCAGCTTGACGCTGGCAAGGATGGGGTCCTGGCGGATGGCGTCGAAAAAGCCGCCCTCACGGTCGAAGCCCTGCTCCTCGCGGCCGAGGGTCGACGCGAGGTCGAAACGGAAGCCGTCCACGTGCATGACCTGCACCCAGTAGCGCAGCGAATCGAGCACCATGCGCATGACCATCGGGTGCGCCACGGAGAGGGTGTTGCCGGTGCCGGTATGGTCGAAGCTGTGGCGCGGGTTCTCCGGGCTCAGCAGGTAGTAGCTGGCGTTGTCGAGGCCGCGGAAGCACAGCGTCGGGCCTTTCTCGGAGCCCTCGGCCGTGTGGTTGTAGACCACGTCCATGATGACTTCGATGCCGGCCTTGTGGAACCGCTTGACCATGTCCTTGAACTGGCGGATTGCGCGCGGCGCCATTTCACCGCCGCGCAGGAAGCGGGGCTCGGGCGCGAAGAAGCCGAGGCTCTGGTAGCCCCAGTAGTTGGACAGCCCCTTGTCCAGCAGCATGCGGTCGTCGAGGAAGAACTGGCAGGGCAGCAGCTCGATGGCGCTCACCCCCAGCTTCCTGAGGTGCGCGATGATCGGCTCGCTGGCCATGCCCTCGTAGGTGCCGCGAAGCGCCTCGGGCACATCGGGATGGAGCATGGTGAGGCCGCGCACGTGCGCCTCGTAGATCACCGTCTCCGTCCACGGGCGGGCGATGGACTTGTCGCCCTCCCAGTCGAAGTCGGGGTCCTGGACCACGCTCTTGACCATGAACGGGGCGGAATCGCGCTCATCGAAGGTGGTGTCGTCCCCGCTGGGGAGGTCGTAGCCCCAGAGCGCGTCGTCCCACTTGAGCGCACCGGAGACCTCGCGCGCATACGGGTCGAGCAGGAGCTTGTTGGGGTTGAAGCGGTGGCCCTGGCCCGGGTCGTAGGGGCCATGCGCGCGGAATCCGTAGAGCTGCCCGGGGCGGATGCCGGGCACGTAGCCCGAGAAGATCGACCCCTCGCGCGAGGGCAGCTCCATGCGCGAGATTTCCTCGCGGCCGTCCTCGCTGAACAGGCACAGCTCGATGGCCTCGGCGTTCTCCGAGAAGACGCCGAAATGCGTGCCTTCCCCGGTGAATTCGGCGCCGAGCTCGTGGATCAGCCGTTCGGGACGGGCGAAGGAAAAGCTGGCGGACCCCTGCGACATTGCGATGCTCCCATGCCACGGCGCAGGCCGCGAGGGGGCCTGCAGTCATCGTGGTGCTGCAACCGCTAACTCGCGTCACAGGGCGGCGTTCCCGCCTATGGGCCACCGCGCGCCCTGCCGGCGCGCCGGGCCCGAACCGCAGCGGGCCCCGGCGCGATCTTTCGCACCGGGGCCCGCGACATGAGAGGGTGGGGAAGGCGCGTCAGCCGACGAAGGCGCGCTCGATCACGAAGTCGGCCGGCTTGTTGTTGGAGCCTTCGACGAAGCCCATGCCTTCGAGCATCGCGGCGATGTCCTTGTTCATCGCCATCGAGCCGCAGAGCATCACACGGTCGGTGGCGGGGTCGAGTCGCGCCTCGCCCGGCACGCCCTCGAACAGGCGGCCGTTCTCGATCAGGGTGTTGATGCGGCCGGTGGTGTGGAACGGCTCGCGCGTCACGGTCGGCACGTAGTGGAGCTGCACCAGCGCCTGGTCCTCGACCAGAGGGTCGCCGGCGAGCTGGCTCTCCAGGTCCTCGCGGAAGGCCAGGTCGTCGACCCGGCGCACCGAGTGGACCACCACGACCTGCTCGAACATCTCGTAGACGTCGGGATCGCGGATCAGCGAGAGGAACGGCGCCAGGCCGGTGCCCGAGCCGAACAGGAACAGGCGCTTGCCGGGCGAGAGCGCGTCGGTGACGAGCGTGCCGGTGGGCTTGCGGCCGAGGTAGATCTGGTCGCCCGGCTGGATCAGCTGCAGCTTGGAGGTCAGCGGGCCGTCCGGCACCTTGATCGACAGGAACTCGATCTCCTCGGCCCATGACGGACTGGCGATCGAATACGCGCGCAGCAGCGGCTTGCCGTTGTCGCCGGGCAGGCCGATCATGATGAACTCGCCCGAGCGGAAGCGGAACGAGGCCGGCCGCGTGATCTTGAAGCTGAAGAGATGCTCGTTCCAGTGGCGGACCGACAGGACCGTCTCGACGCTCAGCGCGCCGGTGGGCTCCAGGACGGCCGAAGGAGCCAGGGTGGCGGCCTCTGCCTTGCGATCGCTCATCGACTTCTAATCCTCGATCTTCAACGGGTTGATCAGCGCCATCCCAAAGCCGGCGACGGTCATCGCCGCACTGGCCCGGCACAAGGCCTGCGCGACTGCAGCAACCGTGTCGGAGGGCACCACGTGCGCGAGAGTCGCGCGCACGTTTTCGCGGCGCCCTATACCGACATCGCGCCAAAGTGCAAGCAGCAAGGCCTCGTGCTCGGCGATGCGGGGGCAGCCCATTGGCGCGAAGGAGAGCCGTTCTGTGGCGCGGCGGCTGACCAGCGACATGGCCATGTGGAAGTCGGGCAGGACGAGGGCGGCGTTGAAGCTGGCGAAGGCCCGGCCCAGCGTCCGCAATGGGCAGCTCCCCTTGGCGGCCGAATGGACCCAGCCGCGGATCGCCCACAGCAGGAAGCGGCCGTCGTTGTCGAGTTCGGTGACCGGACGGTCGATGAAGTCGTACATCGCTGCTTCGCTCCTTACTTGCGCTGAAAACGCTATTGCGAATTATTCGCATACCTATGTGCTCTGGACGGGGGGCGGCGTCAACCCGCGGCCATGGAGCGAAGGCTTGCGGCGGCGGACAGGCCGTTACCCGCAACGGCCCGTCGCGCCGGCGCCACCTCGCCCTTGCCGCAGCGCAACAATGTCCGGCATCGCGGTTTGTACCTGCCGCTGCCCGATGGACCGTGAACTGCCCCTGCCGATGAAGCTCGACCGCCGCACCGTCCTCGCCGGGATCGCCGGCAGCACCTTCGCCGTCGCCACCCGCGCGGCCCTCGCCGCCGACGAGGTCGGGCGCATCGACGCGCTCATCGCCCGCATGACGATCGAGGAGAAGGCCGGGCAGATGACCTGCCTGGCCGACAGCTTCCGGCCCTTCAACCCGCCCAACCCGCAGGCCGGCATCCAAGACGAGCGGCGGCTTGCGCAGGAGATCCGCAGGGGCCGCGTCGGCTGCCTGTTCAACGGCATCGGCGTGGCCGGGGCGCGGCGCGCGCAGGAGATCGCCGTCAACGGCACGCGGCTGGGGATCCCGCTGCTCTTCGCCGGCGACGTCGTCCACGGGCTCAAGACGGTGTTTCCGGTGCCGCTGGCGGAAGCCGCGAGCTTCGATCCCGCGCTGGTCCAGCGCACGGCGCGCGCCATGGCGGTGGAGGCCACCGCGGCCGGGCTCCACCTCACCTTCGCGCCGATGGCCGATGTCGCGCGCGACCAGCGCTGGGGCCGCGTGGTCGAGGGCTCGGGGGAGGATGTCACGCTCACCGCGCTCCTCTCCGCCGCGCGCGTGCGCGGCTTCCAGGGCGACGACCTGCGCCGCGACGATTCGCTGCTCGCCTGCCCCAAGCACTTCGCCGCCTACGGGGCCGTCGCCGCGGGGCTGGAGTACGGCAGCGTCGACATCAGCGACGAGACGCTGCGCGAGACGCACCTACCGCCGTTCGGTTCCGCCTTCGCGGCCGGAGCGCTGACCACGATGGCGGCGTTCAGCGAGGTCAACGGGGTGCCGGCCACCGCCGACCGCGCGCTGCTCACCGGCATCCTGCGCGGCGAAATGGGCTTCCGCGGCTTCGTCTTCTCCGACTACACCGCCGACGAGGAGCTGGTCGCGCACGGCTATGCCGAGGACGAGCGCGACGCCGCGCGGCTGGCGGTGCTCGCCGGGGTCGACATGTCGATGCAGAGCGGGCTCTACGTGCGCTACCTGCCCGAGCTGGTGAAGAGCGGCGCCGTGCCGATGGCGACCGTCGACGTCGCGGTGCGCCGCATCCTCTACGTCAAGGCGGCCCTGGGGCTGTTCGACAATCCCTGGCGCTCGCTGGATGCCGAGGCCGAGCGCAGCCGTATCGCCACCCCGGCGCACCGCCGGCTGGCGCGCGAGGCGGGCGTGCGCTCCATCGTGCTGCTTCAGAACGACGGGGTGCTGCCGCTCGATCCCGCGCGGCGCCACAAGATCGCGCTGATCGGCCCCTTCGCGCAGGATCGCGACAACCTCTACGGTCCCTGGGCCTTCTACGGCGACCCCGGGCAGGGGATCGACGTGGCGAGCGGATTGCGGGCGGCGATGGTCGATCCCGAGGACCTGCGCGTCGTCGCGGGCTGCGGCATCCACGACGCCGTCGAGGGCGGCGTCGCCGAGGCGGTGAAGGCCGCGCGCGCGGCGGACGTCGTGATCCTGGCGATCGGCGAGGCGCAGGACATGTCGGGCGAGGCGCAGTCGCGCACCACGATCGAGATACCGCCGGTGCAGCAGGCGCTGGCCGATGCGGTGGCCGCCACCGGCAAGCCGGTCGTCGTCCTGCTGCGCCATGGCCGCGCGCTGGCGATCCACGAAGGCGTCGCCAACGCCAATGCCGTGCTGGCGACCTGGTTCCTCGGCTCGGAGGCGGGCCACGCCATCGCCGACGTGGTCTTCGGCAAGGTCGATCCGTCCGGCAAGCTGCCCGTCAGCTTCCCGTGGGAATCCGGGCAGGAGCCGTTCTACTACGATCGCAAGTCCACCGGCCGGCCGGTCATGGGCGACGGGCCTACCGAGTACAAGGCGCGCTACGCCACGACGGACAACAGCGCCCGCTATCCCTTCGGGCACGGGTTGTCGTACACCCGCTTCGCGCTGGAGAAGCTGCGCCTATCCGACACCGCCTTGCGCTGGGACGACCAGATCGCGATCTCCGCGCGCCTGACGAACACCGGCGAGCGGCGCGGCAGCGAAGTGGTGCAGCTCTACATCCGGGACCGCGTGGCGAGCCGCACCCGCCCCGTTCGCGAACTCAAGCGCATCGAGCGGGTGACGCTCGGTCCGGGGGACAGCAGCACAGTGCGTTTCACCCTGTCGCGCTCGGACCTCGAGTTCGTCGGCGCGGGCGAGCGACGGCAGGCGGAGCCCGGCCTGTTCGACCTGTGGGTCGGCCAGTCGTCCACCGGGGGGCTGCATGCGCAGTTCACGCTCTATGCAGCGGAACGGCCGAGCGGCCCCAAGGCGTGACAACATCGCACGGGCGGTCTATCGGGACCTCCGTCGCGCCCCCGCGGGCCGCGCGCCAGCAGCGCGCCCGCCCAAGAAAGGTCCCGCTTTGTCTCCCGCTCGCCACGCCGCCGCCCGTGCCCTCCTGGCCGACCCGCTCACCAACAAGGGGACGGCGTTCACCGAGGACGAGCGCGATCTTTTCGGCCTGCACGGGTTGCTGCCGCCCCACGTGGGCACGCTGGACAGCCAGATCGAGCGGCGCATGCGCGCGCTCGATTCGATGGGCAACGATTTCCAGCGCTATTCCTTCCTGCGCGAGCTGCAGGATTCGAACGAGGTGCTGTTCCACGCCCTGGTGCAGAGCGACCTGCCCAAGCTGCTGCCGCTGGTCTACACGCCCACCGTCGGCGAGGGTTGCGAGCGCTTCAGCGAGATCTGGCGCCGGCCCCGCGGCGTGTTCCTGAGCTATCCCAATCGCCACCGCATCGCCGACATCCTGGCCGATCCGGCCTTCGACCGCGTGAAGGTGGTGGTCGTCAGCGACGGCGAGCGCATCCTCGGCCTCGGCGACCAGGGTGCCGGCGGCATGGGCATCCCGATCGGCAAGCTGGCGCTCTACACCGCCTGCGCCGGCATCCACCCGGCCGAGGTGCTGCCGGTCCTGCTGGACGTCGGGACCGACAACCGCGCCCGGCGCGAGGACCCGCTCTACGTCGGCTGGCGGGCACCGCGCGTGCGCGGCGCCGAATACGACGCCTTCGTGGAGACCTTCGTCAGCGCGGTTCACGAACGCCTGCCCGGCGTGCTGCTGCAGTGGGAGGACTTCGCTGGCAAGAACGCCTACGACCTGCTGGGACGCTACCGCGACCGCCTGCTCAGCTTCAACGACGACATCCAGGGCACCGCCGCCACCGCGGTCGGCACGCTGCTGGCGGCGATCCGCAAGACCGGCGTGCCGCTGGTCGAGCAGCGCGTGGTGCTGCTGGGCGCGGGCGCAGCGGGCAGCGGCATCGCCGAGCTGCTGGTCAAGGCGATGATGGCCGAGGGGCTGGACGAAGCCGGTGCTCGTGCGCGCATCTGGGCGGTCGACCGCGACGGCCTCGTGCTGTCCGACATGGTGGCGCTGCCGCCGCAGCAGGTGCCGCTGGCGCGCCGGCGCGACGAGATCGCAGGCTGGACGCTGCCCGGCTCGGGCGTGGTCGGCCTGCGCGAGACGGTCGCCAACGTGCGCCCGACGGTGCTGATCGGCGCCTCCGGCCAGCACCGCGCCTTCGACGAGCGGACGATCCGCGAGATGGCCGCGCACGTCGAGCGACCGGTGATCTTCCCGCTGTCCAACCCGGTCTCGCGCGCCGAAGCCCATCCGGCGGACCTGCTGGCCTGGAGCGACGGGCGCGCCATCGTCGGCTCGGGCAGCCCTTTCGGTGTCGAGGGCGTGACGCAGGTCAACAACGTCTACGTCTTCCCGGGGGTGGGGCTGGGCGCGCTGGCGAGCGGGGCCACGCGCGTGACCGAGGGCATGTTCATGGCCGCCGCACGCCGGCTCGGCACGCTGGCGGGCAATCGCGCCGGCCTGCTGCCGCCGATCGACGACCTGCGCCAGGTGGCGCTCCAGGTCGCCGTGGCGGTGGCTGCGCAGGCGCAGGAGGAGGGCGTGGCTTCGGCTCCTCCCGCGGAGTTCACCGAGGAGGCGATCCACGCCCGCATGTGGAAGCCGCACTACGACTGACCACGGCGGAAGGGCTCAGTCCCCCGCCACGGCAGCACGCGCGGCGACGAGCGCTCCTGCGGCCGCGACCCAGCTGACCAGCAGGAAGCTGGTGCCGTAGTCGCCGCAGGCCTCGTAGATCGCGGCCATCGCCGCGGGACCGATCATGACGCCCAGGAACGTGTAGACCTGCGTGCCGCCGATCACGCGGCCGGTGTCCTCCGGCGCGCAGTGGCGAGTGCATTCGGCCATGAGCACGCCGTTCCAGCCGGTCATGCAGAAGCCGAACAGGCACAGGACCGCGGCTTGCGCGGCGGCGGGCAGCGCGTCGAGCTGCCAGAGCGTCACCATGCAGGCGGTGGAGACGGCGCCGATCAGCGCCAGCACGCGCAAGCCGCCCCAGCGGTCGCCCACGCCGCCCCACGATATGCGGCCCAGCGCGCCGCAGGCCTGGACCGCGCCGGCGACGAGACCCGCCTGCACCAGCGACCACCCATGCTCGACCAGCATGATGACCGTGAAGGCCGAAAGCGAGAGCTGGAGCGAGGAGTAGAGCATCCCGATCACCGACAAGGCGCGTAGCGGCGCCTTGCCCCAGACCAGGCGCTGCTCGTAGAGGAAGTTGCGCCACAGCGACGCGCCGGCAGGCCCGGCGGGTCTTGCAGTGCCGCCCTTGAGCGCCAGAACCGCGATCATCGCGAAGCATCCCGCCGCGCCCAGTCCTAGCGTCGGCCTCCATCCGAGCACGGGGGCGAGCGCCGGCAGCAGGACGCTGGCGACCACGCCGCCCACGGGAACGCCCGCCTGCTTGATCGAGAAGATGAGGGAGCGGCGATGCGGCGGCGTGACCGCGCCCAGGATCTGGGCGCTCGCGGGGTTTTGCACCCCGTAGCCGACCCCGATCACCAGCGAGGCGGGGAGGGCAAGCCAGGGGCTGGCGCTCGTCAGCAGGATCAGCCCCAGTCCGAAGCAGGCGAGCGCGAGCTGCTCGATCCGCACCGGTCCGCGATGCTGGATCATGGTCCCCGCGGCGGCGGAGGCGAGCGCGCTGGCCGTATAGATCACGCTGATCTGGTAGCCCACGTAGTGCGGCGCCAGCCCGAAGTCGCGCGCCACCAGCGGAGCGATTCCGGTCAGCGCGAGCGCGGCCATCGTCGAGAGGATCTGGATAGTGGTCGTGGTCGCCAGCGCCGCGACGACCGCGGAAGCCCGTGCGGTCGCGGGACCGGGGGACGGAGCGGACGCTTGCGGGCGGGATGGCTGCATGGTTCGCGCCGCCTAGACCGCAGCCGCCGTCCCTGTCCATGCAGCATTGCGAAGGAGCAGGGCGCGCGGGGGGATGCGGCGTGCGGGGGCGGCGTCAGGATCAGCGCGGCTCGGACCCGCGGGCCAGCATGCCGTCGAGCTCGTCGGTCCGGCGCACGTCGGCGAACATGATGCGCAGGTTGAGCAGGGCGGCGTTGTGCTCCTCGTCCGTGACCGCAGCGGTGGCATCGGCCAAGAAGACCACGCGATAGCCCATCATGTTGGCGTCGCGCGCGGTGCTCTCGCAGCAGCAATTGGTCAGCGTTCCGGCGATGACGAGCGTGTCGACGCCGGTGCCCGCCAGTGCCGTCTCCAGCGCGCGGGCCGGGCACATGAAGGCGCTGTAGCGGTACTTGTCGAGCACGAGATCCCCCCGGGCGACGTCCAGCGCCGGATGGATCGCCTGCCCCGGCGCGCCCGGCTGCATGGCGGCGACCGCCCTGCGCACCGTCTCGTCCGTCATGTCGTACTGCCAGGCAGGCATCGCCCAGCGCGGGTCGTCGCTTGTCGTCTGGCGCGTCCAGATGACCCGCCCCCCGGCGCCGCGCACCGCAGCGGCGGCGCGATTGACGTTCGCGGTCACGGCGCGCGCGTACGGATTCCCGAACACCTCCCCGGGATCCATGAAGACGCGCTGCATGTCGATCGCGACGAGCGCCGTGCTCGCCGGATCGATGCGGGCGAAATCGTTGTGCACGCGGCCGCGGGCGATGGCCCAGTCGGGCAGCGAAATCGTGTGGGCCATGCTGCGTCGATCTCCTTGGGCGGTGCGCCAGGCCCATGCTTTCACGCCCGCTGCGAGGCGGCAATGGCGGGCCGGGCGCTGACGAAGGGAGTGCGCTTCGTGACAAGTTCGTGGCGGATGCTGCCGCCGGCGGCGGCGGTACGATCCCGGGGCGCGAGGCGCGCAGGCGCTTGAGGTGCAAGCGTTCCGCTCCCCCCGCGCGATCCGTGGGACCGGGCCGTGGCCTGCGCCGCAGCGGTGCGCCGCGCCGTTGCAGGGGGCGCAAAAGGGGCGCCGGGCGGCCCGCGCCGCCGCCTCCGACCGCCCAGACGGTGATTTTGCGCCGGGTGCCCCGCCGTTTGATCGCGAGCGCACGTCCCAACTTGACGCTTGCGTCACTCGGGATTTCCCCGAAATTCAGAGCATGGATCGAGGCCGCAGCGCAAGCGCGGCGCTCGCCTCCGGTGATAGAACAAGACTTTCAATGACAAGCGCGGCCCGCCAAGGCGCCGCGACAAGAACATCAGGGAACGCGTGCAGGCGCCGGGCGGACACAGGACCGTCACGGCCTCTGCGGGGGCGAGCCGGCCGTGCCGGCATCGGCCCGCTCGGGTGAGGATCTCCGGAACCGAAGGGCGGTGGTAAGGGGCACGTCGTTGTGGCGCGCCTGGAACGATGGGGGGAAACTGTGTCCACGAGAACGCGATTGAAGATAGCCACGGGCGTTTCCGTAGCGGCGCTGCTGGCCGCCAGCTGTCCCGCCCAGGCGCGGGCCGATGAAGCCGCGGCCGATGCCGCCGCTGCCGACGCGGCCGCTGAAGGCAGCGCCCCGATCGGCGAGATCGTCGTCTCGGCCGAGCGCACCAACGTCACGCTGCAGAAGGCGTCGCTGTCCGTCACCGCGGTGACCAGCGACACGCTGGAGAAGGCGAACATCACCGAGGTCACCGGCCTCAACGGCAGCGTGCCGGGCCTGGTCGTGGCCAAGAGCGGCGGCGGCGAGCGCATGATCTCGATCCGCGGCATCGGCTCGGAAACGCCGGAGAACCCCTCGGCCCAGCCGGGCGTCTCGTTCCACATCGACGGCGTCTACATCTTCAACTCGATCGCCGCCAACGCCGCCTTCATCGACGTGGCGCAGGTGGAAGTGCTGCGCGGGCCACAGGGCACGATGTACGGCCAGGGCTCCACGGGCGGCACCATCAACGTGGTCTCCCGCCAGCCCGAGCCCGGCGTCCTCTCCGGCTCCGCCAACGTCGGCTATGGCAACTACGACCTGCTCAAGGCCGACGCCGCGCTGAACGTGCCGCTGGGAGACACGCTGGCCGTCCGCGCGGCCGTGCAGCGCTACCGCCACGACGGCTATGCCAAGGCCACCGACGTCGCCGAGGACCCCGACTACGAGCTGGACGATGCCGACGAGTGGGGCGGCAAGCTGGCGGTCAAGTGGCAGCCCAACGACCGCGTCTCGGTGCTGCTCAGCACGATCCAGTACGAAGGCGACAACCATGCCGCCGCGCAGAAGAACATCCTCGATCCCAATCCCGACCCGCGCGAGCTGACGCAGGACTTCCCGGGCCAGACCTATATCCGCACGAAGCTGTACTACGGTGTTGTGCGGTTCGACCTGGGCGGCGCCACCTTCAGCTCGATCACCAGCTACCAGAAGCTGCACAGCCGCCTGTCGTGGGACAGCGACGGCCTGAACCGGGACCTGTTCTTCGCGGTGACCGACGCGATCCAGCCGGGGACCGGGGTCCGCTACGACCACACCGCGCTGTGGGAACAGCGCACCACGTCCTGGACGCAGGAATACAACATCGCGTCCGACAACGAGGGGCCGTTCCGCTGGATCGTCGGCGGCGTCTACCTGCGGTCGCAGAACCGGAACTACATCAACGAGTACCGCTCCGACGAAGGCGACGGCCTCGATCCCGCGCTGCCGACCGACACGCCCTACAACGCGCCGGGCGTAGACGCCATCACCTATGCCGAGCTCTCCGGGCTCGTGCGCGAGGCCTGGGCCGGCTATGCCCAGGGCAGCTACGAGCTGACCGACAGCCTGACCGTGACGGCTGGCCTGCGCTACAACCACGACAAGTACGGCGGCGCCAGCGACAGCATGTCGGGCGGCACCAGCGGCAACACCTCGGGCGCCTACCTCCAGCCCATGCCGGGCCTCGGCACCAGCACCGGACGCGTCACCGGCAAGTTCGCGCTCGACTACGACCTGAGCCCGGAAAACATGGTCTACGCCAGCTTCACCCGCGGCTTCAAGCCGGGCGGCATCAACAGCTCGGCGGCGCAGGGGAACAGCTCGTTCACGGTGTTCGGCTGGGACAGCGGCGTGAAGCCCGCCTACAAGCCCGAAACGCTCGATTCGATCGAGATCGGCTCGAAGAACCGCTTCCTGGGCAACACGCTGCAGATCAACGCCTCCGCCTTCTACTACTTCTACAAGGACCTCCAGTACCTCGAAGAGGACGCCATCCTCTTCACCGAGGGCATCGGCAACGCGCCCAAGGCGGAAGTCTACGGCGCGGAGTTCGAGATGGACTGGCGCGCGACCAGCCAGCTGCGCTTCGAGGGCTCGCTGTCGCTGCTCCACGGCGAGTTCACCAGCGACTACTACGCGCTGGACTCGACGAGCGCGGACGCCGCGCAGGCGGCGGCGGGCTATGCCGGGGTGGGGGGCTTCTACTCCAACTTCTACATGGCCTCGCTCGTCCGCGAGGCGGCGCGCCGCAACATCAACGGGAACAAGATCCCCAAGATGCCGGCGGTGCAGGGCTCCGCCGCGGTGTCCTGGACCGGGGAGGTCGGTCCCGGCGAGTTCACCGCCCGCGCCCAGTACATCTATCGGGGCAAGTTCAACTCGCGCCTGTTCGATAGCGGGGCGCAGGACCACACGCCCGACTACTCGCAGGTGAACCTCTTCGCGAGCTACGCCTTCGGCGACAGCGGCATCAGTGCCTCGGTCACGGTGACCAACGTGTTCGACGAGGAGGGCATCAACTCCCGCTTCACCGATCCCTACGGCAGCGGGCAGATTTCCGACACCTACATCCCTCCGCGCCAGGCGATCTTCTCGCTGGGATACACGTTCTGACACCCGCAGCGTTTCCGCCGGGAATGCACGCGATGGCCGTCCCGCTGGGGCGGCCATCGTCGTGGAGGCAGTTGGCATGAGCGTCAGCGTGTTCGGTTCGCTCAATCTCGACGTCGCGCTGCGCCTGCCGTCGCGGGCGGGCTGGGGGCAGACCGTGCTGGTCGCGCAAAGCGCCCGCGCGGTCGGCGGCAAGGGGCTCAACCAGGCGGTCGCGGCGGCGCGGTTCGGCTCGGCCACCCGCATGGCCGGTGCCGTGGGCGCGGACGCGGCCGGAACCCTGCTGGTCGAGGCGCTGGCGGCCGAGGGGGTGGACACGGCGCATCTCGAGATCCTCGAAGGGCAGGACAGCGGGCGCGCGACGATCCTCATCGAGCCCGGCGGCGACAACATGATCGCGGTGGAACCCGCCGCGAACCTGGCGGCCGGCGCCCAGCGCGCGCGGGGCGCGATCCAGGCCGACACGCGGGTGGTGCTGGCGCAGCTGGAAAGCGACGTCGACGCGATCGCCGCGCTGTTCGCCAGCCCGGAAGCGGCCGCCGCCTGCCGTATCCTCAATGCCGCGCCGGCACGGCCGGAGGGGGCACGGCTGTTCGACTTGTGCGACATGCTGATCTTCAACCAAAGCGAGTTCGCCGCCTATCTGCAGCTCGATCGAGAGCCGGCGAGCCTCGACGAACTGATCGCCGGCCGCAGGCTGCTGACGCGGCCCGGCCAGGTGGTCGTCGTCACCTTGGGCGCGCTGGGCTCGGCCGCGGTATGGGCGGACCGGGAGGTCTTCGCGCCGGCCTTCGCGGCGGCGGCGGTGGTGGACACGAGCGGGGCGGGGGACTGCTTCTGCGGCGTCCTGGCCGCCTGCATCGACCAGGGAATGGGGATCGCCGAGGCTTTGCGCCTCGCCAATGCGGCGGCTTCGCTGTCGGTCGGCCGGAGCGGCGCGGCGCGGTCGATGCCCTCCCGCGCGCAGGTGGAGGCGCTGACGGGGGCGGCCAGCTAGCAATTAGCACCGCATTAGCACGGCATTAGCACGCGGTTAGGAGGCAGGGAGTGGAGATCATGCGGCAGGACAGCGCGGCGACCGAGAGCAGGGACTATCGCCGCCTCGACGTGCGCAAGGTGAACCCGACGCTGGGCGCCTTCGTCGGCGGCGTGGACCTGACTGTACCTTTCGACGAGGGGCTGGCGGCAGAGCTGCGCCGCGCGCTCGCGGAGCACATCGTCCTCTTCCTGCGCGACCAGCCGGTCGACTTCGAGGCGCACCGGCGGCTGGCGGGGGTCTTCGGGGAGGCGCACGTGGCGCCCAGCACCGCGCGCTGGCGCGTCCCGGGCTACGACGAGATCACCCGCATGCACGCCGACGCCGCCTCGACCTACGTCGCGGGCGAGGACTGGCACACCGACATGAGCTGCGATCCCGAGCCGCCGCTCGGCTCGATCCTCTACCTCCACACCATTCCGCCACTCGGCGGCGACACGGTGTTCTCCAGCATGTACGCCGCCTACGAGGCGCTGTCGGACCGGATGAAGGCACAGCTGGAGGGTCTGCGCGCCGTCCACGACGCGGCGCGCGCCTTCGGCGGCATCGTGCCGGCGGGGCAGGCGCTGCCCCGTTCCTCGCATCCGGTGGTGCGCACCCACCCGGTGACCGGGCGCAAGGCGCTCTACGTCAACCGCAGCTACACCACGCACGTCGAGGGCCTGCCCGAGCGCGAGAGCGCGGCGCTGCTCGGCTTCCTGTTCGAACACGTCCAGAACCCGATGTTCCAGTGCCGCTTCACCTGGAGCCCGCACGCCATCGCCATCTGGGACAACCGCTGCAGCCAGCACATGGCGATCTGGGACTACTTCCCGCAGGTCCGCTCGGGCTACCGGATCCAGGTCAAGGGCGAGACGCCGGTCTGACCCGGCACCGCCGCGCGCTTACTGGAACGCTTCGTCCAGCGGCGCGTGGGCCCGGGCCGGCAGCGGCCGGCGCAGCAGGGCCACGGCGCAGAACAGCACCGCGCTGACCGCCGCCAGCGCGAAGAAGATCCCCGCGAAGCTGCCCGTCTCGTCCTTGATCGCGCCGCCCAGCGCCGGCCCCAGCGCCGCGGAGGTCGAGACCGCCATCATGATCGAGTAGAGCTCCAGCGAGGCGCGCTGGCCGAAGTACTGCTGGAGCAGCATGACCGTGCTCACGTAGCTGAAGCCGAGCCCGGCGCCGAAGGCGAGCATCCACAGGACGAGCGTGACCGGCCCGTTCGCCAGCGCCAGCGTGGCCGCGGAGAGGCCCAGGCACCCGAGCGAGAACATCGTCAGCGCGCGCGGGCTGGTCTTCTCGCCGGCGATCCCGGCCAGCGCCGAGCCGATCGCGCAGACCAGCGCCGAGAGGCTGATGAGCTGCGAGGCGCGGTCCTGCGCGATGCCGTGCTCCATCAGGTGCTGGTAGGCGAAGCCGTGCGTGGTGGTGTTGATCGCCAGGCAGGCGGTATAGGCGCCCACGACGACCCAGAACTGCACGGTGCCGAGCGCGGCGCGCACGGTCCACTCCACCGGGGCATCGGCGGAGGAGGACGGCTGATCGCCCGGTGCTGCGACGCGCAGGCGACCCGCCGTCAGGGTGCAGAAGCCGCCGACGACCACCGAGGCGCAGGCGAACATCAGCCAGTAGAACCGCCAGTCGAGCCCCGCGCTCTGCGATCCGTACCACAGCAGCGGCCCGGCGACCGCGCCGAGGTTGCCGATGGTGAAGTAGAGCCCCAGCACCGTGGAGCGGCGCTGGAACGTGCTCGACAGCACGTGGACCGCCGGCACCGTGCCGCAGAAGCAGTAGCCGATGCCCAGCAGCGTGGTGCCCAGGTAGTAGGTCATCACCCCGGTGGAGGCGTAGAGCAGCCCGAAGCCGAGGAACAGGATCACCGTTCCCGTCAGCAGCGTGCGGCCGACGCCCAGCTTGCGGATGGTCAGCGCCGGGGCCAGGCTGATGATGCCGCAGGCGGTGCCCAGCAGCGTGAAGCCGAACCCGGCCTGGGCCCACGACATGCCGAACGCCTCGACCATCGAGGGCAGCACCATGCCGAGCGAGTTGAACGTGCCCGCCGAGAGCAGGAAGTACATCAGGCACAGCGCCTGGAGCACGACGTAGACGAGCAGACGGGTGTTCATCGCATGGTCCCTTCCGGGCGGGTGGAGGTGGCGGCGCTCACAGCACCGGCCACCGGCAGGCTACGGTCTTGCCCGCGCGTGCAAGCACAGCAGGGGCGGTCCTCTCCACGTCGGCGATGATGGCATCCTCGTCGATCGTGGTCGAGCGGTAGTTGTCGACAAGCCGGCGTCCGTCGACCCAGACGCTGTGCACGCCCCGCCCGTCGGCCGACCAGACGAGCTGGTTGACGACGTTGAGCAGCGGCGTCCATTCCGGCCTTTGCCGGTCATGCGCGACGAAGTCGGCCTTCTTGCCGGGCTCCAGGCTGCCGATCAGGTGCGCCATCCGGGCACCGGAGGCGCCGTTGAGGGTCGCGCACTCGAGCACGTCGTAGGCCGAGAACAGGCTGGAATCGCGCCGGGCGTCCTTGAACAGCCCGGCGGTGACGTACATCGCGCGCATCAGGTCGCCCGAGTTGCCGTTGTTGTTGCCGTCGGTGCCGAGCTGAATGCGCACGCCGGCCGCCGCCATCTCCGGGAACAGGCCGGAGTGGCTGGCCCCGTAGGCTCCCTTCATCGCGGTCATCGGGCAGTGCGTGACGTGGGTGCCGCTGGACGCCAGCAGCGCCACCTCGGCCTCGTCGAGGAAGATCGCGTGGGTCAGCGACAGATGATCTCCGAGCGCTCCGATCTCAGCCAGGTGCGCGACGGGGCGGCGGCCGGTGGTGGCGAGATAGAACGCGGGGTCCTGCGGGTCCGGGCTCATGTGCGCGGTGACCCCGGCGCCGTGCTCGCGCGCGAGCTGCGTCGCCGCGCGCCAGAGCTCGTCGGTGGCGGTGACGTGCCCGACCAGCGCCGGCCAGGCCGCGAGCAGCGGGTCGCCGGCGCAGGAATAGCGCTCCACCTCGCGCTGCAGCGTGTCGATGGCCCGGGCGGTGAGCGCGGTCTGGTCCTCGGCAGGATCGAAGGCGCGGTCCTGTGCCCACTGGCCGATGCGGGCGCGGATGCCGGTTTCGGCCAGCCCGTCGTGCACCGCGTCGAGGTCGAGGATGGTGCCCGCCTCGATGAAGCAGGTGGTGCCGGTGCGCAGCATCTCCAGCGCCGCGAAGCGCGCCGAAAGGCGCTCCTCCGCAGGGGTCTGCGCCTGGTAGGTGGGGATCAGCCAGCCCATGACGTTGGCTTCCCAGTCGGTGTCGTCGGGCACCGCGCCGCGCGTGATCGGCTCTCCGGTCACGTGGACGTGGCAGTTCACGAAGCCGGGGGTCAGCACGAAGCGCGCACCGTCGATCACCTCGCGCGCGATGACGCTCGCCTCCACCTCGGTGCTGGGGCCGACGGCGTGGATGCGATCGCCCACCACGGCGAGCGCGCCGTCGCGGTAGATGCGCCGCTCCGCGTCCATGGTGACGATCCAGGCATTGCGGATCAGCAGGTCGACGGGGGTGGGAAGCGGGCGGTCGGTCATGCGGCGTAGCTCGCGCGCGCCATGTCTTCGAGGTGCTCGCCGATGGTGCGGGCGGGGCCGGATTCCGCGCCGGCGCGGCAGGTCGGTGCGGTCTCCATGCGGTAGAGCGGCTCCAGCTCGAAGAAGGTCGCCACCGAATGGCGCGCGCGCGCCGCGTGGTTGTTGCGCACGCGGTGCAGGTTCGCCTTGTAAAGCCCGCCGGTGAACCGCTCCACCATCTGACCGACGTTGATGACGAAGCTGCCCGGGATCGGCGTCGCCAGGATCCAGTCGCCATCGGCGTTGCGCACTTCGAGGCCGGCCATGTCGTCCTGCAGCAGGATAGTGATCGAGCCCCAGTCGGTATGCGCGCCGGCCCCCAGCAGGTTGCCGCCGGCGTCCTGCGGCTGCGGCGGGTAGGACAGCAGGCGCACCCCGCATTGCGGCTCGGCCAGCCCGGCGTCGAACCAGTCCGCGGCCAGGTCGACCGAGCGCGCGAGGCAGGCCATCAGGTGCCGGCCCAGCCGGATCATCTCGGCCTGGTACGCCTCCATCTGCGCGCGGAACCCGGGCAGCCCCGCCGGCCACTGGTTCGCGCCCTGCATCGGCACGCCGGCGACGACCCAGGGGTGCTGCGCCGGCAGGTCGCGGGCGAGCATGAAGCTCTCCTTGAAGTCGGCGGCCGATCCCGCGTCGAGCACTTGCCGCCCGGTCGCCTCGTAGCCGCGCCGGCAGGGCGAGCGCGTGACCGAAACGGCGTCCTTGTCAGCCGCGTCCTGCGCGAAGAAGGCGCGCGCCTGGGCGATCTGCGCATCCATCAGCGCCGGCGGCACGCCGTGGCCGGTGACGTAGAAGAAGCCGGTCTCGCGCAGCGCCCGATGGATCTCCCGCGCGACGCGGTCGCGCTCTGCAGGATCGTCGAAGCTGCCGGTCAGGTCGACTTGCGCGATCCGCTCGGCGGCGCGGGGCGGCTCGTAGACGATCACGATCCGCTCGCCGCGCTCAGGCGGAAGACGTTGCCTTCTGGGTCGCTCAGGACCGCCTGGTGCTGGCCGAAGAAGGTATCCTGTCCTTCGCGCACGAGTGTGGCGCCCTGCGCGACCGCACGCGCGGCCATGACCGCGACCTGCGCCACGGTGCCGACGTCGAAGGTCACGATCGCGCGCGTGCCGACCGGCTCGATCTCCGGCAGCTTGATGAAGGGTCGTACCGCCTGCGTCGCGAAGCCGATCATGCAGCCCCCGCCCCTGACCTCGCGGTAGCGCTCGTCGCGCGAGGCCAGCACTTCCTCCAGCCCCAGAGCGTCGACGTAGAACTGCGCCAGCGCCGCGACGTCGCGCGCCAGGAAGGTGACATAGACGAGCGTCGGAGCGAGGGTCGGCGCAAGGCTCATGCCGACCACGCCGCCACCACCGCCTCGGTGGTCACCAGCAGCGAGGTGTGCTGGCTCAGCGCGTGGAGCGCGCCGGTGTGCAGCGCCTCGTCGAAGCTGGCGCAGGCGTCGGACACCACGAAGGTGTGGAAGTCGCGGTGGAAGGCGTCGCGCGTGGTGGAATCGACGCAGCAGTCGGTGGTCAGGCCGGTCATCACCAGCGTGTCGATCCCGCGCGCGCGCAGCTGCTGCTCGAAATCGGTGCCGTGGAAGCTGGAATAGGCGAGCTTGCTCACCGCGATGTCACCGGGCTCCGGGTGGACGCGGTAGTAGTCCTCGCCGCCGCTGCCGATCCGGCAGATGCCCTCGCTGCCCGGCGTGCCGCGCCGCGCCATCCAGGTCTTGAGCGCGTTCGAGTCCGTCTCCGGGCGCGTCATCACGCGCATGAAGCCCACGCTCGCGCCGGCCTTGCGGGCAGCGGCGACGAGCGCCTCGATGCGGTCGATCGCCGCCTCGGCCGGGCTCATGTCGGTGCCGTGGCGACCGATCAGGCCCTGCGGCGAGGCGAAGTCGACCTGCACGTCCACCACGATCAGCGCGGTGCGCGCGGGCGCGATCATGGCGCCCAGGGCGGCGACGTCGGCGACGTGGGGCAGGGCCTCAGCCATGCGCCGTCGCCACCGCGTCGGCCGGGAAGCGCGCGCGCAGCACCGGCAGCACCTTCTCGCCGAAAACCGGCAGCGAGGCGTGGTAATCCGGGAAGATCAGCATGAGCCCGTCGAGCGACGTCTTCTCGAAGATCTCGCTCAGCCGCTCCACCACCGTCTCCGGCGTGCCGAGCACGTGCGGGGTCATGAAGGTGGACCGCGCCTTCTGCGTGAAGGCGTTCTCCTTGCCGATCTCGCTATCGAGGAAGCCGTAGGCGCGCATCATGCCGTGGAGCGCGCCTTCGTCGAACCCCGCGCGGAAGTGCGCGGCCGTCTCCTCCGCCGCCGCGTCGGTCTCGCCGAAGACCACGGTCATCATGGAATAGGTGCGGATCTTCGATCCCAGCGCGGCGGCGCCGGCCTTGGCCTCGGCGCTGGCCTTCGCCAGTTCCTCGACATGCCCGCCCGACAGGAACAGCGCGTCCATTTCCTTGGCGGTGAACTCGATGCCGACCTTGGAGGTGCCGGCGCAGACGAGGAACGGCGGGGTGGAGGGCTTGGGATTGGACATGCAGTCGTCGAGCGTGAAGTACTTGCCCTCCATGCTGACCGAATCCTGCGTCCACAGCGCCTTGACCGCCTGGATCCACTCGGCGGCGAGGACATAGCGCTCGTCGTGGTCGACGCCCTCGGGCCAGGCGCCCATCTGCGCGAACTCGCCCTTGTAGGAGCCGGTGACGAGGTTGAGCCCGGCGCGCCCGTGGCTGATCTGGTCGAGCGTGGCGATCATCTTGGCGGTGACCGCCGGGTTCTGGAGGATCGTGTGGACCGTCGCCCAGACTTTCACCCGCTGGGTCGCCTGTGCCAGCCCCGCCATCATCATCGGCGAGTCGAGCGAGGCGTTCCAGTGCTTCGTCTCGCCGCCGTAGCCGCGGTACTTGGCCATCGCCATGATGAAGTCGAGCCCGATCTCCTCGGCCAGCTGCGCCGCCTTCAGGTTGTAGTCGTAGGACCCGTCGAGCGCGGGCGCGTTCTTCGACAGGATCCAGCCGCCGTTCGCCATCGGCATGAAGATGCCGAGGTCGCGCCCCCCCGTGTCGGAAGGAAGGCCGAAGCTGGCCGGTCGCGGTTGGCTCTGGATCATGTGTCTCCCCTGCTCGTCAGTACCCGATGAGGCTAGGATGGGGTGCGTCCCGGTTCTTGTCACCCTGCGCCCGCGCTCTTGTCGCCGGTCAAGGCTTGGGGCGTGGGGCGCATAGATGGCGGCGGGGCCGGGCGATAGAGGACGGCGGGCGGGGCACGGCGCGCCCGGGGACAGTGGAGGAGATCGGCATGAGCAACTGGTTCATCACGGGGGTCAGCACCGGGCTTGGCCGCGCGCTGGCGCAGGCGGTCCTGGCGGCCGGGCACACGGTGGTGGGCACCGTGCGCGATCCCGCCGCGCTCGCCGCCTTCGAGGCGCTGGGCGAGGGCGCCACCGGCATGCTCCTCGACGTCACCGACCCCGCCGCGGTCCGGGCCGTGGTCGACGCGGCGGAGGCGCAGACCGGCGGGCTCGACTTCGTCGTCAACAATGCAGGCCTGGGCTATACCGGCGCCATCGAGGAGACGCCCATCGCGGAGGCCAAGGCGCTGTTCGACGTCAACGTCTGGGGCGCGCTGGCGGTGATCCAGGCGGCGCTGCCGCATCTGCGCGCGCGGCGCGCGGGGCACATCGTCAACATCGGCTCGATCAGCGGCCTCGCCTGCTGGAACGGCACCGGCATCTACGGCGCCAGCAAATTCGCGCTCGACTGCATCGGCCGCACGCTGGCGCAGGAGGTGAACCCGCTCGGCATCGCCGTCACCAACGTCGCGCCGGGCGGAATGCGCACCGAGTTCGCCGCGGCCCGCCTGCTGGGCGCGGAGCCGGCCATCGCCGACTACGCCGAGACGGCGCATGTCGCGCGGGCCGTCCTGACCGGCCACCACGGCGAGGAGCCGAGCGATCCCGCGCTGACGGCGCAAGCGATCCTGGCGGCGGTGACCGCGCCCGAGCCGCCGCTGGTGCTGCTGCTCGGCAACGACGCGCTGGGCTATGCCACGCGCGAGTTCGCGATGCTGCAAGGCCAGTTCGCGGCATGGGAGCACCTGACGACCAGCGTCGCGGCGCAGTAGCGCCTCGCGGTGCCGCGGCGCGCGGGAACGGCGCGCCCGGCGCCGCGTGCTCAGGGCGCGAACAGGCTCTTGCGGATCACCGCGTGGACGCCCCAGTTGCCGTTCGCGACCTGACTGATCCCGAAGTCCACGCCGACCGAGAGCAGCGAAATCGCCTCGTCCTCGCTCAGGTCGCGCAAAGTCATCAGGAAGCGCCGCGCCTTGCGGAAGGCGTCGCGCATGGCGGTGTCGATGGACGACTGCTTGTAAACCTCGCTCTGCGCGTTGACGCCCAGGTCCTTGAGGTACTCGGGGTTGGAGAAGCCGAGGATCACCCACTCGTCCCGCGTCTCGATCATCGGGTAGTCGAGATCGCGGATGTACTTGCGGCTTGTCTTGGCGGGGTGGAGCACGACCTGGATCACCGCGGTCATCGAGCATTCGATGGCGGTGCCGCAGAGCTCGGAATCGCCCTGGCTGGCGTGCGGGTCGCCCATCGAGAGCAGGCCGCCCGGCACGCCCACCGGCAGGAACACGCTGGAGCCGGCGCCCAGGCGCCAGTTGTCGATGTTGCCGCCGAAATTCGCGGGCGGCACCGAATCGATCAGCTCCGAATGGGCCGGCGCCAGCGCCACCACGCCGAAGTGCGGGCGCACCGGGATCGTCACGTCGCGCAGCACGTCGAAGTTGCGGGTGATCGTCTCGGGATCGACCGGCACCCCAGGATAGTCGTAGCGCTCGTGGAGCACGCCCGAGGGGTCGGTCTGCGGCGTCCAGCGATAGGAGTAGACCGCCTGCGCCGTCGCCCGCCCCGGTTCGTTGTCGATCTCGTAGATCGTCACAACCTCGCGCTGCTTCGGCTCGGTCAGCAGGTCGTTGTAATGGAAGCCCCAATAGGCCGCGACATTGCTGCCGAAGGCGCGTCCGGCGAAGCGCGGGTTGTGGCTGGGCCGGTTCTCCATGTCGAGGATGCGCACCTCGATCACGTCGCCCGGGCGCGCGCCTTCCACCGCGATGGGGCCGGTGCAGATGTGGACGCCGAACCCCTCTCCCGGGCCGCGCCCCAGCGCGGAGGCGTCGAACGGGCCGGCGCCGCGGCGTTCCACCGCCTTGCCCTCGGCGGTCCAGTGGAACACCGCCTCGGCGCCCGCGTCGCCCTCGATCATGCGCTCGGCATCGTCGTTGGCGTGGTGGGTCAGCGTCTCGATGGTGACGTAGTCGCCCGAGCGGATCTCCAGCGCCGGTGCCAGCGAGCGGCTGAAGTAGCCCCAGTGGACGGTGTCCGGACGCGCCGGCAGGAAGTGGTGGCGGCGCGAGCGCGCGGCGTCGTCGAGCGTCGGCAGCCCGGCGAGCACGCTGGCCGGCTCGCGGTTCTCCAGCCGCACGTCGCGCGCCTTCTCGGGCCGCCCGCGCCGCGGCGTGTCGACGGGACCGGTCGCGACCTCGGGCGACTTGCGGTACTCGCGCGGGCTCATCCCGTACTGCTCGCGGAACGCGCGGGAGAACGAGGCGCTGTCGTTGAAGCCCCACTGGAACAGGATTTCCGAGATCGAGCGCTGCGCGTGAAGTGGGCTGCCGAGGTCCAGGCGGCAGCGCTCCAGCCGCCTGAGCTTCACGTAGTGGCCGAAGCTCTCGCCGTGCGATTCGAACAGCTTCTGCAGGTAGCGCGGCGAGATGTTGTGCTCGGCGGCGATCTGGTGGGTGTTGAGGTTGGGATCGGACAGCCGCATCTCGATCGACTGGAACACCCGCTCGAGGATCGCCGCGCGCCCGCCCGCGGCGCCGCCGAGCTGCTTGGCCGGCGCGCGGTCGAGCAGGGTGGCGGCGATCATTTCGGGCAGGGCCAGCTCGACCGGGCGGATCTGGTCGTCCGAGATCTCGAGGATGGTGTCCGCGACGGTGCGCAGCAGGCTCGACATCATGCGGCCCACGGCGGTGTCGGCGACGAGGTCGCTGATCTCGTTGGGCAGCTGCGAACGGGACTTCAGCGCCGGGAGGCTGTGCGGCACCTTCACCAGAAGCAGGCGGAAGTCGCCCGCCATGGCGATGCGGCAGCGGGTGTCGCCGCCGCCGTAGACCATGTCGCCCTCGCCGATGTCGAGCACGCGCTCGCCGCAGGTCGCCGAGAGGCGGCCCTCCAGCAGCAGAACCAGCCAGAAGCAGCGCGCCTCCTGGCGGAAGTCGAGATTGAACGCCTGCGCCGTTCCGGTGCAGCGGACGAACTGGATCTTCTGCCCGCTGGTGAAGCTGACCAGGTCTCCGTAGATGTCCTCGTTCTCGGATTCGAGCTCCAGCGAGACGCGCTGCAATGCGAAGCGCCAAGCCTGCAATCGCTGGTCGTGCGGGTAGGCGTTGGTCGTCAGTCGCACGCCGGTCATGCCGGAATTATCCTTGTTGTGTAACCCTGTTGGCCGGAGTCTAACCGATCGTTTCGAGTGCTGCCAGTCGGTTGTGTGCAGCGCGGTAGCGGTGGACCAGCCACTTGTTGAACTGGCCTTGCGCACCTTCCTGCCAGGAATAGCGGCCGCGCGGCGCGAAGCGGGAGCGCAGGCCCTCCTGCACCAGTTCGTCCACGTGGAAGTCCTGCGCGATGATGTGCGCCGTGGCGCGCATGTTCATGTCCAGCTTGTGGTCGAAGGTGGGGTCCGCCATCGCCCCGGGCGCGAACAGCAGGCCGGTATCCATCTCCAGCGATTCCGGGCCGTCGGGCCGCAGGATCAGGTAGATCACCATGTCGCTCATCATGATGAGGCTGAGCGAGGGCGGGACGTTCGCGAAGGTCATGCGATGGCGTGCCGCGTCCGAGAGGCCGGGGAAGATCGGCAGGACCGCGCGCTGCGTGGCGTTGAAGCTGGCGTCGGGGTGCAGCGTGCCGTTGAAGCGCAGGAACCCTGCGTCCTCGGGTTCCGAATGCGGAAACTCCGCCTTGCCCGACGGCACGAAGTCGTGGAGCGGCCCGGCATGGAGGCGGCTGGCGTGATAGCCGTCGTTGTTGTTCTCGAACATCACCTTCCAGTTCCACGGCAGGCGCGCCGCCGGGTCCGGGCGCGGGCCTTCCGCACGGGCGAGGTCGTAGCCGGCGATCGCCTCGGCCACACCGGTGAGACGGGGGGCGAGCGGAGCGGCGTTCTCGTCGAAGTTGACGAAGATGAAGCCGTTCCAGATCTCGACGGCGAAGCGCGGCAGGCTGTTGGCCTTGCGGTCGAAGTTGCAGGTCTTGTTCATGGCCGGCGCCGCCACCAGCGTGCCGTCGAGCGCGTAGCTCCAGTGGTGGTAGGGGCACAGGAAGCCGCGCGCCGAGCCGCTGCCCTCGGCCACCAGCATCGCGCGGTGCTGGCACACCGCCGACATCGCGCGCACCTCGCCCTCCAGCGTGCGCGAGACGATGATCGGCTCGTTGACCGTGCGGGTGGTGAAGAAGTCGCCGGGATTGGGCACCCAGTCCTCGCGCCCGACGCACTGCCACTCCGCGTAGTAGAGCGCTTCCTTCTCGAACTCGTAGAACGCGCGCGAGGTGTAGCACGAAGGCGGCAGCGTCACCGCGTCGGCGAGGTCGACGGCGGAGGCCGAGAGCGAGGTGATGAAGTCGTCCGACAGTCGGGGCGACGGCGTGGGTGCGGACATGGTGACCATCCTGGATCTTCTCTTATGGGCTCGCGGGAGCGGTCGCATCACTCTGCATACCGCACCCGCGAAGGCAATGTTGCATTTGCGAGAGCGCTATTCGCGCGTGTAGCCCTCGGGGATCTTGGGCGGATCGCCGGCCTTGCCCCACAGCACGATCTCGTTGCCCCAGGGGTCGCGGAAGGCGTGGTTGAGCCCGTTGAAGGTGCCCCAGAAGTGGTCGCGCCAAAGCACGGTGGCGCCGCGCGCCTCGGCGGCGGAGAGGATGCGCTCGGGCGTGTCGTCGTCGCCGATGAGGATCCAGATGCGCGGCTTGCGCCCCTGCGTGGCGATGGCGCGCGGCTCGACGCCGTCGCTCTCCGGGTGCGGACGCGCGTTGGCGGGGTCGAAGATCCCGAGGTGGAGGTTGCCGATGGCGCTGTCGCTGCCGTCCGGGTTCGGGAACATGCCGCCGGGCACCATGCGGTGATAGACGCCCTCGGGCTTGTGGTCGTCGCGCCACCCGAAGACCTCGGCGTAGAACCGGCCGGCGGCGGCAGGATCGTCGGCGGGCATGTCGACGAAGATGAGCGTATTGGGCATGACCTTGGGGTTCCTCCTGATGCCCGTCAGGTCTGCGCCAAGTGCCGGGCAAGCTCTTGGCGGCGAGCGTCCGCTTTGTTGACGCCGCCGGCCGCGCTCGAGCCTTGGCGCGAGAGGCGCTGCCGTCCTGCCAAGTTCCAGTGCGCTGACGGCCAAGACCCGTTCACGCCCCGGCCTGAAGGTGGCCGCGTCGATCCTCCATACAGTCAAAGGGGCAATGCATGGCTTCGGTCACCACTCTGAGTTCGGCGAAGGCGGAAGTGCGCCCCTCGGCGATCTGGCACCTCAAGGCCACGCCCGAGACCATCCACTGGGGGTACTTCTCGCCCGACATCAAGCCGGCGCTCAGGATCCGCAGCGGCGACCTCGTCCATGCCGAGGCGGTGACGCACCACGCCGGCGACGCGCCCGAGCTGATGTTCGACGAGGGGGTCGAGCGCATCTTCCGCGAGGTCGATCCGGCGAGCCGTGCCCCGGGCGTCCACATCATGACCGGGCCGATCTACATCGAGGATGCCGAGCCGGGCGACATGATCGAGGTGCGCTACCTGCAGATGGTGCCGCGCTGCAACTACGGCTCGAACCTCGCCGCCAACTGGGGCCACCTCTACGAGGAGTTCGGCCGCCAGGAACGCGTGACCATCTACGAGCTGGACCCCAGCGCGAACACCGCGCACGCGCTCTACGCCTACGACTTCCCGGGCGAGTACCTGGTGCCCGGGACGATCACCAACTGCCCGGAGTGCGACCGCCATCCGGCGCTGCCCGGCATCACCATCCCGGCGCGCCCGCACCTGGGCACCGCCGGCGTCGCCCCCGCGGTGGGCGAGCCCGTCTCCACCATCCCACCGGGCCTGCATGGCGGCAACATCGACAACTGGCGCATCGGCGCGGGGGCGACGATGTTCTACAAGTGCCAGGTCAAGGGCGGCCTGTTCTCGATCGGCGATCCCCACGTCAGCCAGGGCGACGGCGAGATCAGCGGCACCGCCATCGAGGCGTCGCTCGACTGCCTGTTCCAGATCATCCTGCGCAAGGACTTCGACTTTCCCTCGCCGCTGCTGGAGACGCCGGAGAACTGGATCGTCCACGGCTTCGGCGAGGATCTCGACCAGGCGATGAAGAACTGCTCGATGGACATGCTCCACCTGCTCCACGAGCACCAGGGGCTGAGTAAGAACGACGCCTATTCCTTGATGAGCGTCGCCACCGACTTCGGCGTGACGCAGGTGGTCGACGGCACGCTGGGCGTCCATGCGCGGATCGAGCGGCGCATCTTCCCGGCCAAGGGCACCGTGGTCGATCCCGGCTGAACGTTCACCCTCGCTCCTGACGGAGGGAAGCCTTCGGGGCCCGGCTCTCGCGAGCCGGGCCTTTTTTTGATGGCGCCGCACGCGAAGCTGGCCTTTCCCGCGCGTTCACGCATTCTTGGGATCGTTGCGGCAGGATGCGCGCGCACGAGTTTGCAGGAGTCACAGGTGTCCGCGTACCGCCGCTGCCGATCCGCGCTGGGCCTGGCGCTGCCGCTGCTGGTCGGCGCCACCCAGCCGGGCGCGACGCCGCTGCCGGGAGAGGTGCCGCCAGGCGCATCCGCCGCGGCCGCATCGTCCCTCCCGCCGCCGGCCGAGCGCGACCGACTCTATCCCTTCTACATGCCGATGCAGGGGCTGCGCGCGCCGGCCGTGACGCTGCGCATCCGGTGCGATGCCTCGCGCGCGGCGGGCCGGGAGGTCTACGAGGGCCGCGGTGCCGATGCGCTCTACGGCCGCGTCGAGGGCGGGTACGAGTTCGTCTACGAGGCACTCGATTCCGCCGGCAAGCCCTGCGTCTACCCGTTCTCGCCCTGGATGCCGCAAGTGGTGGGCGCGCTGGACGGGACGCAGTACGTCTTCCGCTCCTCGATACCGGGACAGCGCGTGGTGTTCCGCACCGACGACGATTGGGCGACCATCGACCTGCGCCTGTTCAACCTCGGCCGCCAGCGCGTCCACTTCGAGATGCGGGACGTCGAGCTGGACTTTCCCAGGGCGATCCAGCCCAAGGGCGCGCTGAACCTGGAGGTGACCGGCACGGAGCGGCCCGGGCTGTTCACCGCGGTGCTGCGCCGCACGCGGATCTACGGCGGCAAGAACGGCATCTTCGTGCCCAACGGGCAGATCATGCTCTACGTCGAGGATGGCGACATCGCCGGCAACGTCGGCACCAACAACGACCAGGAGCACACCGCCTACATCAACGGCACGCTCGTCTCGCACTTCCGGCGCACCCGGCTCCACGGCCAGCGCGCGTGGCAGAACATGGCGAGCGGGCACCAGCTGAAGGACAAGGCGTACTTGCGCATCTACGAGGACGTGACCGTCTCGAACGTGCCGGACGGTTCGACGCCCTCCGCGATGCCGCTGATCGACGCCTCGGCCTACGGCTTCACGTGGTCGGAGGGGCTGCGCATCGAACGCGTGCGGCCGGCGCAGGCGCCGCGCGACGCGCTCGTCGACCTGCGCACCGACATCCGCTACGGCGAGCCCGGAAATTATCCGTGGAGTGTCCTGGCGGGGGAGGGCTGGCACATGCCCGCCTCGCCCCTCGCCGCGCTCGACACGGTCTACCTCTCGGTCTTCCTCAACACCACGGTGGAAAGCTTCCGGACCGAGCCCTACGCCTTCGCGCTCAGGCCGCAGGGGCGCGCGTTCGGGCCGGACGGCGCCCACGTCGAGGGCAGCGAGCAGGCCGCCCCGCGCGAGCAGCGCACGGTCTCGCTGGCGTTCGACACCACGGGCACGATCGCGCGCGTCTATGCGCCGGAGGGCTGGACCTATGTGGATCCCGACCTTCCGGTGCAGTCGCAGTGGGTGCTGGATCGCAGCGCCTTCATCCGTCACGCGCTGGGCCTGATCGGCCGCTAGGCGCGGCGCGCCTCAGCCCGCCGCGAGCACGAGTTCGCCGGCAGCGCGGGCAGGGGCGCGGCGCTGCCGCACGCGGCCGTCGGAGCCGATGGCGGGCAGGAAGAACAGCAGGACCATCCCTGCGCCCAGCGTGGCGACGATGGCGATTGCCGCCTGGTCGTACGACCCGGTCCGCCCGTAGCTCAGGTCCATCATCGCCGGGGTCAGCCCCTGCGCCAGCACCACCGCGGCGTAGAGCACCGCGTTGATGCTGCCGAAGTGCCGCAGGCCGAAGTAGCGCGAGCAGAAGTAGGACAGCGCGCCGTATTCGGCGCCCATGCCGATCCCCAGCAGCACGCCCGCCGCGCTCATGGCGAGGCTACCGTGGCCGAACTGCAGGACGCCCAGGCCGACCATCGCCGCTGCGTACATCGGCACGACCAGCAGCGGCGTGCGCAGCCGGTCCAGAAGCGCCCCCGTAACCACCTGCCAGGCGGCGGTCACCAGCGCGAAGGTGGCGACCACGCCGGTGGCCTCGCCCAGGCCGAACCCGCGGTCGGTCATCATCGGCACGACATGCGTGAACACCGCGGTCATCCCGCCCGCGCCGCTCGCCACCGCCGTCAGCATCAGCCAGAAGCGCCGGGTCGAGGCGGCCTCGCGCAAGGTCATGCCTTCGGGCGCGAAGGTGGCCTGGGAGCGGCCGTCCTGCCCTCCGCGCGCCCGGGCATGGGCCGGGCTGTCGTGGAGCCACAGCCACATGAGCGGAAAGCCGACCAGCAGCACGATGAGGCCGATGACGCCGTAAGTGGCGCGCCAGCCGACAAGCGGCAGCAGGATGCCGGCCACCACCGGCATCATCGTCGCTCCCACGCCGTTGCCGATGCCCGCGGTCACGCCCAGCATCAGCCCGCGGCGCGCGTCGAACCAGTTTGAGACGACCTTGGCGATCATCGGCGAGGCGCAGCACGCTCCGGCCAGGCCGATCAGGCCGAACTGCAGGTAGAACAGCCAGAGGCTGCCGGTGGTCTGCGAGAGGCTCATGATGAGCAGCGCCAGCGCGACGTTGCCGCCCAGGATCAGCGGGCGCGCGCCGACGCGGTCCATCGTCCGCCCGATCAGCGGATAGCTCAGCGCGGCGACGATCGCCACCAGCCCGAGCACGCCCGAGACCGCGGCGCGCGACCAGCCCAGCTCCTGCGACAGCGGCACCAGGAACGTCCCGAAGGTCGCGCTCACCGCGGCGGTGAGGCAGACGAGATTGCCGGTGATGGCGGCAAGGGCGAGCCGGGTAGGGGCGTGGTCCCGGGAGGGGTCAGGCATGCGGGTCTCCGTATTCCGATGCGGCGAGTAAATGCCTGTGGCGCGGCGATCCCAAGCGTTTATCACCGCGCCGCAACAAATCCTTCGCGCGTCATCAACTCTGCGCGCTTGCGCATGCGCGCCGCCGCTCCGACTTTGCACCTGGCGACCGGGGGAGCGCGTTGCGCGCGCGCCACCGGCGATTAGCGAGGGACGATTCGCAGCGATGGATGCACAGACGGCCGGGACGACGACGACGGTTGAGGACAGCCGCATGCCCACTTTCTTCATCCCCCACGGGGGCGGGCCTTGCTTCTTCATGGACTGGTCGGCGATGGGCGGGCCGGCCGACACCTGGGACAAGACCGAGGCCTGGCTGCGCGCGCTGGTGTCGACGTTGCCGGAGCGGCCGAAGGGAATCGTGGTGATCTCGGGGCACTGGGAGGAGCCGGCCTTCACCGCCTCCGCCGCGGTCGAGCCGGGAATGATCTACGACTACTACGGCTTCCCGCCGCACACCTACCAGCTGCAATACCCTGCTCCGGGCTCGCCGGCGCTGGCCGAGCGGGTCGTGGCGCTGCTCACCGCCGCCGGCCTGCCGGCGCGCACCGACGCGTCGCGCGGGTTCGACCACGGCGTCTTCGTCCCGTTCCTGCTGATCGACCCCGAAGCGACGATCCCGGTGGTCCCGCTTTCGCTCAAGGCCGATCTCGATCCGCAGGAGCATCTCGCCGCCGGCCGCGCGCTGGCGCCGCTGCGCGAGGAGGGCATCCTGATCGTCGGCTCCGGCATGAGCTATCACAACATGCGCGCGTTCCGCACGCCCGCGGCGACGCGTCCTTCGGCGGTGTTCGACCAATGGCTGACCGGCGCCGTCGTGGCTCCTCCGGCGGAGCGCGAGGTGCAGCTCGCCCATTGGGACCAGGCTCCCGCCGGGCGCCTCTCGCATCCGCGGGAGGAGCACCTGTTGCCGCTCATGATCGCGGCCGGTGCCGGCGGGGATTCCGCCGGGACCAAGGTGTTCGGCGACAACGTCATGATGGCGGACATCTCCGGCTACCGCTTCGGCTGAAGGCGGGGGCGGCGCCGCTCCCCTCTTGCCGCCTCCCGGGCAGGCTGTAAGGGTGGCCCTTGGCCCCGGCATGCCGCCGGGGCGGCGACGAGGGAGAGCGGGCCGGTGGCGGACACGAGCGGTAAGGCGGCACGTCCGAGCGCGGACAGCGTACGCCTGCGCATGGCCGAGGCGGGCATCTCCGCACCGGACGCATGCGTGCCCGGCGTGGTGTCCAACCTGGTCGTGCTGCAGGACCACGTCGCCACCTTGCGCGCCTTCGCGCTCGACCCGCGCAGCGCCAGCGCCATGCGCTTCGAGGCATGAGCGTGACCGGCGCCATCGGCATGGCCGCCGCGGTCCGTTCGGGCACCGCGAGCGCCGTGCAGCTCTGCACCGCCGCGCTCGACCGGGCCGATGCGCTGGGGTCGGAGCGCAGCGGCTTCACCCGCCTGTTGCGCCGGCGCGCGCTGGCGCGGGCGGTCGCCGTCGACAAGCTCGTGGAGGCGGGGCTCGATCCCGGTCCGCTGGCAGGCGTGCCCTTCGGTGTGGCGGACCTGTTCGACGTCGCCGGCGAGATCACCACCGCAGGCTCGCGCACGCGCCGCAGCGCCGCCTTCGCCAGCCGCGACGCCAAGGCCGTGGCCCTGCTCGAAAGCGCCGGGGCCGTGCTGGTGGGCACGCAGAACATGGACGAGCTCGGCTACGGCTTCGTCACCATGAACGCGGAATACGGCACCAGCCGCAACCCGCACGATCCGGCTCGCGTCGCCGGGGGCGCGGCCGGGGGCTCCGCCGTGGCGGTGGCGGCGGGCGTGGTGCCGATCTCGCTCGCGTTCGATACCAACGGCTCGCTGCGGGTGCCGGCGGGGCTGTGCGGCGTGATCGGGCTCAAGCCGACCTACGGCGACCTTCCGCGCGAGGGCGTCTATCCCTTCGTGGAGAGCCTGGACGTCGTGGGTGTGCTGGGGCGCGACCTCGAGGACCTGGCGCTGGTGCGCACGATCCTGCGCGAAGGCGCGCCCGAGCGGGCGCAGGTGCCGCGCGGGGAGATCGCCTTCGGCCGGCTGATGAGCTGGTTCGACGACAACATCGCGGAAGAGATGCGCGGCCCGCTCGACGCCTTCTGGAGCCGGCTGGGCCGCATCGGCTTCGAGCTGCCCCATTCGGAGATCGCCCGCGCCGCCGCTTCGGTCATCATCGCCGCGGAAGGGGCGAGCCTGCACCGGCCCGCGCTGGAGGCCGATCCGATGCAGTTCGAGCCGCCGGTGCGCGACCGCCTGCTGGCGGGCCTGCTGCTGCCGAGCGACGACTACCTGGCCGCGCAGCGCTTCCGCAGCTGGATCCAGTCGCGCCTGCGCCGGCAGTTCGAGCTGGCCGACGTCCTCTTCACCCCCGCTGCGCCCGGTTATGCGCCCTTGATCGACGACCCGGTGATGACCTTCGAGGGCCGTACGATCCCGGCACGCAGCCACCTGGGCATCTATACCCAGCCGATCAGCCTGATGGGCCTGCCCGCGCTGGTGCTGCCGATGGCCGGCGACTTCGCGATGCCGCTGGGCATCCAGCTGATCAGCGCCGCGGGCAACGAGCCGCTGCTGTTCCGGGCGGCACGGCAGCTGATCGACAAGGGGCTCTGCGCGGTCCCGGCGCCGCCGGCCTGACGCGTCTCGCGGGGGCCGAGGCCGGGGATGCGGCGGCGTCGTCAAGAAATGCGCCGTCCTCGTACAAGCGCCTGCACCGGCTTGCGCTAGTCTGGCGCGGCAAGGACGGGGACGCATGCACGCTGAAACTCTCATCACCGGCGCCACGGTCATCACCATGGACGACACGCGGCGGGTGCTGCGCGACGGCGCCGTCGCCTTCGCCGGCGACCGGATCGTGGCCGTCGGCAAGAGCGCCGAACTGGCCGGGATCACCGCGCGCGAGGTGATCGACGGGCGGCGCTTCGTGCTCACCCCCGGCTTCGTGAACTGCCACGTCCACGTCACCGAGACGCTGATCCGGGGCTTCATCCCCGAGGCGCTGCCTTTCGACGAGGAGCTGGAGCGCTGGGTCATCCCGCTCTACAAGGGGCACTCCGCGGCGGAGCAGGTGGTCAGCGCGCAGATGGCGGTCGCCGCCATGTTGCGCACGGGCACGACGACGTTCCTGGAGGCGGGGACGATCCTCGCCTTCGACGAAGTGATGGCCGCGATCGCGGACACTGGCATCCGGGCGCGCACCGGCCGCTGGACCGAGGACCGCGCCTGGGACCCGGCGGCGGATGGTGCGGGGCTGACCCAGGCGGCGATGGCCGCGCTGGAGGACGACCTGGAACGCCATCCGCAGGACGGCCGCCGCGTCGCCGCCTGGCCCAACCTCATCGGCCACATGACTGCGACCGACGCCTTGTGGCAGGCGGCCACCGCGCTCGCCCGGCGTTCCGGGACCGGCGTCTCGGCGCACATGAGCCCGGTCCCCGGCGATGCCGAGTGGTACCTTGCCAACACGGGGCAGCGGCCGGTGGAGCATCTTGCGGCGCTCGGCGTGCTCGGCCCGCACCTCAACCTGGTCCACATGGTCCATGTCGATGCGCGCGAGGCGGCCCTGGTGGCCTCCAGCGGGACCCACGTCACGCACTGTCCCGGCGCGGCGATCCGGTGCGGCTACGGGGTCGGCCGGCACGGCCTGTTCCCGGAGATGGCGGCGGCGGGCGTGAACATCGCGCTCGGCACCGACGGCGCCGACAACCACGACATGCTGCGGGTGATGACGCTGATGGCGGCGCTGTTCAAGGACGCGCGCCGGGACCGCTCGCTGTTTCCCGCCCACCAGGCCCTCGAGATGGGGACCATCAACGGCGCGAAGGTGCTGGGCCTGTCGGACACGATCGGCAGCATCGCGCCGGGTAAGAAGGCCGACCTGGTCGCGCACGACACGCGCCGGCCCGAATGGCAGCCGATCAACAATCCGGTGGACCAGCTCGTCTGGGCCGCCGACGGACGCGGCGTGCATTCGGTCTGGGTCGACGGCGTGCGGGTGGTCGAGGACTTCCGTTGCACCATGATCGACGAAGAGGCGCTGTACGACACCGGCCAGGCGATGGCGGACGCGATCCTCGCGCGGTCCGGCCTGCCCCGGCTCAGCGAATGGCCCGTCGCGTGACGGCATCAGGCAAGGAAACGGACAACGTGGAATACTCGGCGATCAACGTCACTCCCCTCACGCCCGGCATCGGCGGCATCGTCTCGGGCGTGGATCTCACCCGGCCGCTCTCGAACGTCGAGGTCGAGGACCTGCATCGCGCGCTGGAGGACCGGCTGGTCATCTTCTTCCGCGACCAGCCGATCGACCACGAGGCGCACAAGCGCTTCGCCCACTACTTCGGCGGCATCCACATCGCGCCGAGCACCAAGCCGTGGCAGGCACCAGGCCATCCCGAAGTGACCATCATCCACGCCGACGCCGATTCCACCTTCGTGGCGGGAGAGGACTGGCATTCGGACATGAGCTGCGACGCCGAGCCTCCGCTCGGCTCGGTGCTGTACCTCCACACCGTCCCGCCGGTGGGCGGGGACACCGCCTTCTCCAACATGTACGCTGCCTACGAGGCGCTGTCGGAGCGGATGAAGGCGCACCTGGAGGGCCTTAACGCCGTTCATGACGCGGCGGTCGGCTTCGGCGGCATCACGCCCGATGGCATGACGCTGCCGCGCAGCAGCCATCCGGTGATCCGCACCCATCCGACCACGGGCCGCAAGGCAATCTACGTGAACAAGGGCTTCACCACCCACATCGAAGGCATCCCCCGCGCCGAGAGCGACGCGTTGCTGGGCTACCTGTTCAACCACGTGCAGCACCCGATCTTCCAGTGCCGCTTCTCGTGGCAGGCGCATTCGATCGCGTTCTGGGACAACCGCTGCGCGCAGCACTCGGCGATCTGGGACTACTTCCCGCAGACCCGGTCGGGCTTTCGCGTGCAGATCCTGGGCGACGTGCCGCACTGAAGTCGGCGCGAGGCGTGGCCTGTGGGCCGCGCCTCGCCTGCCCGACTGCGGGTCGCTGCGACTGTCTTGCGGGCCGGCGTCGCCACGGGGCGCGCCGGCCCTGCGCGTTTCAGGAGATCAGCCGCGGCACCGCCATGGTGCGGATGCTGAAGCGCGCGTCCGGGTGCTCCTGGCCGCCGCGCGCCTCGGCGCGATGCTGGACGACGCCGTTCTTGCCGAAGCCGGCGACCACCGGCCGGTCGGTCCGGCTCGACAGCCAGAGGCGCAGGAGGTGCCGCTTGCGCTGCGGTTCGGGCCAGTCGCTGAACGCGGTGCGGGCGTGGAGCGCGGCGTAGTTGGAGAGCCACTGAATGTCGCCGGGACGGAAATCCATCTCGATCGCCATGCCGCGCTCGTAGGTGATTTCGTCGAAGAGCCGGAGCACTTCCAGCTGCTCCTCGGTCAGCTTCGGCACGCCGGGGTAGTCCTGCGCGGTGATGATGTAGAGCGATCCGGCGTACATGCTGAACACGCCTTGCTCCACGCTCACCACGGGGGAGGTGTAGGTGTCGGCCGGCGCGTTGTGGTCCTGCCGCCGCCAGTCCCAGTGGAACGGCTCCAGCAGCAGCGGCGCAAGGTCCGGCCGGCGGCGCAGGATCTCGTTGTAGATCTCCGCGCCCGAGACCAGGCAGGACAAGCCGCCGGCCTTGGCACCGCGCAGGCACATCAGCGCGACGATGTCCGAACTGTCGGAGTGGTAGACCAGCTTGTCGCGGACCTTGGACGACATGGCGGTGGGATCGTCCATGGTCTTGTCCGAGGTGGCATAGACGTGGTCGAGCAGGTCGCCCATCTCGTTCTGGCGGATGGGGTCGCCCATGTGCAGCCCGAGTACATAGTAGATCGCCGCAGAGAGCGCGTCGGAGTAGGTGTCCGAGCGCAGCCCGCGCACGAGCACGAAGCCGCGTCCGAAGTCCACGTCCTCGCGCCAGGCGCGCACCGCGTCGGCGCAGGCGTCGAGCGGATAGTCCTCGGCCTGGACGAAGCGCAGGTCGGGATCGGCGTCCAGGAACCGGCGGCCGAGTTCCTCCAGCTCCGCGACTTGCGCGGCATCGAGCTGGTAGACCCAGTCCTGCCCCTCCATCAGCCGGTCGCCGCGCCACGCGGCCCTGGTCGTGACGAGGGAGGGGACTTCGGCGAGGGTCATGCGGCTTCTCCTTTGGCGCTGCCTTGTCCTTAGCCGCTGGGGAGGTGCGCGTCTTGACCAGGGGCGCACGGCTTCGGGCGGGGAGACGGGAGGCGTCACGTCCGGTTTGCTCTCGCGGACCGGCGCCTTATGACCGTGCGCGAGGGGGGGCGATACTTTGCCGTCTCGGTTGTCGTCTAGAACTCTGATCGAAGTTCGAGACGTCGCTTAGTAGTTCAGCAAATCGGCCTAACATGGATCAACCGCCTCAAGGGGCAAGCAACTTCGATGCGGCGCGCTGGTTCGTCCGGGCGGAGAGGGTGACCTCGAACAGGGACAACCGCATGAAGTATAGCTTTCTCACGGGCGCCGTAATGTCGATGGGCCTCGCGGCGAGTGCATTCGCCCAGTCGGCGCCGTCCCCCAACGCCGCGCCACCGCCGCCGCCCAAGCCCGCCGCGACGATGCCGCCAGTGCCCGCTGCCGACATGCAGGCGGTGCTGACCGCGCTCGCCGCGCTGCAGCCCAAGCCGATCGAGACGCTGACGCCGGTCAAGGCCCGCCTGCAGCCCTCCGCCGCCGACGCCGCGAAGGCCGTGATGCGCGGCCGGGGCATATCGACCGCGCCCGACCCCGCGGTCACGACCAAGGACATCCCCTATGGCCAGGACCCCTGGCAGTTCGCGCGCGTCTACATGCCCGCGCAGGCTTCCAGTGCGCCGCGTCCGGTCATCGTCTACTACCACGGCGGGGGCTGGGTTATCGCGGATGTGAACGCCTACGACGCGACGCCGCGGCTGCTGGCCAAGCAGCTTGGCGCGATCGTGGTCTCGGTCGAGTACCGCCATGCGCCCGAGGCCAAGTTCCCGGCGCAGCACGAGGATGCGGCGGCCGCCTACGGCTGGGTGCTGGCGAACGCGGCGACCTGGGGCGGCGATCCGCGGCGCGTGGCACTGGCGGGTGAAAGCGCCGGCGGCAACCTGGCGGTGGCCACGGCCATCTACGCGCGCGACAACGGGATGACGATGCCACTGCACGTGCTGTCGGTCTATCCGATCGCCAACAGCGCCAAGACGCTGCCTTCGCGGCTCGATTCGGCCAATGCCAAGCCGCTCAACACGCCGATGCTCGACTGGTTCGGGTACTACTATTCGCGCAGCAAGGCCGATCAGCAGGATCCGCGCATCAACCTGGTAGCGGCCAACCTGCGCGGTCTTCCGCCCACGACCATCATCAACGCCCAGATCGATCCGCTCCGCTCGGACGGCGAGACGGTGGCGACCGCGCTCCGCAGCGCCGGGGTCAAGGTCGAGCAGCGCACCTTCGAGGGCGTGACGCACGAGTTCTTCGGCATGGGTAAGGTCGTGCGCGGCGCGTACGACGCCAATCTCTATGCCATCGCCAAGCTCAAGACCGCCTTCAAGGATTGAGGACAGGAAGAGGACACCCCTATGAACAAGCTTCTATTCGCGGCCGCCGCGGTCGCCCTCGTGGCGAGCCCGGCCTATGCTCAGGTCATGACGCCGCAGGAATACGTCATTGCTGCCGGCGCGGGAGACCTCTACGAGATCCAGTCGAGCCGGATCGTGCTGACGTCCTCGAGCGATCCCAAGATCCGCGACTTCGCCCAGATGATGATCGCGCATCACACCAAGAGCACCGAGGACGTGAAGGCCGCGGCCAAGGCGTCGAAGGTCAAGGTGACCCCGCCCAAGCTCACGCCGGCGCAGTCCGAGATGATCGCCCAGCTGAACGACGAGAAGGGCCCGGCGCGCGACATGGCCTACGTCGCCCAGCAGAAGATGGCGCACAACCAGGCGCTGGCGCTGCACCAGGCCTATGCGCGCGAGGGCACCGCCAAGCCGCTGCGCGACGCGGCCGGCAAGATCGTGCCGGTCGTCGAGCAGCACATCGCGATGCTCAAGCAGATGTGAGCCGGACGGGCGGCGCCTACCAGGTGCCGCCCAAGGCTCGGAACAGGTCGACCTGCGCGAAGGCGACCTCGCGCGTAGCGGAGGCGGAGTCCGCTTCCGCCAGCGCCAGCGTGCGCTGCGCATCGAGTGCGGCGAGTGCGTCGATCTCACCGCGGCTCTGGCGTGCCAGGCTGACCTTCGCCGCGCGGTCCGCCGCATCGCGCGAGGCAGCCAGACGCTCGCGGCGCAGCAGCGCATTGCGATAGGCCGAAAGCGCCGTCTCCGTCTCCGCCAAGGCCCGCAGGACGGCGCCGTCGAACGCCGCAAGATCCGCCGCGCTGTCCGCGCGCGCCGCGCCTATGCGGGCGCGGATCGCCTCCTGGTTGGGGAAGGCCCACGAGATCAGCGGCCCCAGCAGCCAGCGCAGCGGGCCGCCGCCGAACACGTCCGTGGCGCCGACCGCGGTGGTGCCGATCGAGCCGCCCAGCGTGATCCGGGGATAGAGGTCCGCGGTCGCCACCCCGATGCGGGCGGTGTCGGCCGCCAGCCGCCGCTCGGCCGCCTTGACGTCGGGACGGCGGGCGAGAAGCGTACGCCCGTCGCCGACGGGTATGGGCTGCGCGAGGCGCGGCGTCGTCTCGCGCGCGATCACGCCGTCCGGAAGCTGCTGGGGCGTGCGGCCGGTCAGGACGGCGATGCGGAACAGCGCAGCCTCGCGGCGCGCCTCCAGCGACGGGACCGTCGCGGCCTGCGCCTCGCGCAGCTGGGTGATGCGGATCACGTCGAGCTTCTGGTTCAGCCCGCGTTCGAAGCGCGCGGCGGTGATCCGCTCCGACCGGGCCAGCAGGTCGAGCGTGCGCTCGGCGACGTCGATCTGCTCGCCGGCACTGATGGCGTCGACGTAGGCCCGCACGGTGTCGGCGACGACGGTGACGCGAACCGCATCGGCGTCCTCGCGCGCGGCGTCGAGATCGGCGCGCGAGGCCTCGATGCCGCGCCGGACACGACCGAACAGGTCGAGCTCGTAACCGACCGCCAGTTCGCCGTCGACGCGGCGGCCCTCGCGGTCGTAGCCGGGAAGCACCTGGCTTTCGGAGACGCGGCCGTAGGTGGCCGAACCGTTGAGGTCGGTCTGCGGCAGCGCCTGCGAGCGGGCGCCGCGCAGGCTGGCGCGGGCGCGTTCGATCCGCGCCACCGCCACCCTCAGGTCGGTGTTGGCCGCCAGCGCATCGGCGACGAGGCCGTCGAGCACGGGATCGTCGTAGAGCCGCCACCACTGCGCCTCGGGGCTGCCGGCGGTGACCGCATCCGACTGCGCGCCGATGAAGGGCGCCTCGGCGGAGGGGGGCGGGACCGGGGCGACGTGGTCGGGCCCGACGGCGCAGGCGGAAAGGCCAGTGGCGGCGAGGAGCGAGGCGATCGCGGACTTCATCATCGGGAACGTCCCTTTCATTCGGCCGGCAGCGCGTGGGGCGCGGGGGCGGCCGGGCGGCGGCGGCGAAGCTTCTCGGCCAGGCCGCGGCACACGACGTAGAAGGTGGGGGTGAACAGCAGGCCGAACCCGGTGACGCCGGCCATGCCGAAGAACACCGCGGTGCCCAGCGCCTGCCGCAGCTCGGCGCCGGCGCCCTCCGCGATCACCAGCGGTACCGCGCCGAGGATGAAGGCGAGGCTGGTCATCAGGATCGGGCGCAGGCGGGTCTGTGCGGCATAGACAGCCGCCTCGACGATCGACATGCCCCGTTCCTCCTCCGCCTGCTTGGCGAACTCGACCACCAGGATCGCGTTCTTGGCGGCGAGCGCGATCAGCACGACCAGGCCGATCTGGGTGAGGATGTTGTTGTCCAGCCCCCTCAAGTTCACGCCGAGCATGGCGGCGAAGAGGCACATCGGCACGATCAGCACGATCGCCAGCGGCAGGGTCAGGCTCTCGTACTGGGCGGCGAGGACGAGGAAGACGAAGAGCACCGCCATGCCGAAGACGATCCCGGCGGTGTTACCCGCGGTCGCCTGCTGGTAGGCGATGCCGGTCCACTCGAAGCCGTAGCCCGACGGCAGTGCTTCGGTCGCCACCTTCTCCATGGTGGAGAGCGCCTGCCCGGTCGAGAAGCCGGGAGCGACGCTGCCGTCCACCTCGATCGCCGGATGCAGGTTGTAGCGCACGACGCGGTAGGGCCCGGTCTTGTCCTCGAACGTGGCCACCGAGCCGATCGGCACCATCGCGCCCGAGTTGGAGCGGGTCTTGAGGTTGGCGATGTCCGCCACCGAGCCGCGGCTGCCCTGGTCGGCCTGCGCGGTGACGCGGTAGGTGCGGCCCAGCAGGTTGAAGTCGTTGACGAAGGCCGAGCCGAGGTAGACCTGCAGCGCCTCGAACACGCGTTCTGGGGGCACGCCGAGCAGGTCGGCCTTGCGGCGGTCGACGTCGGCGAAGACGCGCGGGGTGTTCTGGTCGAACAGCGTGTAGACCTGCTGCAGTCCCTTGGCCTGGTTGGCCTTGGCCAGCATGGCGCCGGTCGCCTGCGCCAGCTCGGAATAGCTGCCGCCTTCGTTGTCCTCCACCATCATGCGGTAGCCGCCGGCGGGGACGATGCCGTTGATGGTCGGCGGGGGCAGCAGGTAGATCGTGGCCTTGTCGTAGCCCGCCACCGCTTCCTGCGCCTGCTTCATGATGTCGGCGTAGGTCACGCCCAGTTCCTTGCGCTTTTCGAAGGATTCGAACGGGAAGTAGATCGCGGCCGCGTCCGGCGAGGCGGTGCGCGAGGGGCCGTGGAGGCCGGCGAACATCACGGCGCCGCGGATTCCCTTGATCGGGAGCAGGCGCTTGGCGATCTCCTGCGTCACTTCGTCGGTGCGCTCCAGCGAGGAGCCGGAGGGCAGGAAGGCGGCGGCCAGGAAGTAGCCCTGGTCCTGCTGCGGGACGAAGCCGGTGGGGGTGGCCCAGAACAGCGCGACGGTGGCGGCGATGAGGGCGCCGTAGGTCGCCATCATGCGGCCGGGCACGGCCACTAGCGTCGCGGTAAGGCGGGCATAGCGCGCACTCAGGCGCTCGAACCCGTGGTTGAAGCGGTCGGCCCCGCCCTGGAGAACCCGCCGCCAGCGCGGCGCGCCGGGGGCCAGCCGCTCCTTGTGGCGCAGCAGGATCGCGGCCAGAGCGGGGGATAGGGTGAGGGATAGCACCAGGGAAATGACGGTGGCGGTGGAGATGGTGACCGCGAACTGCTTGTAGAACTCGCCCGAGATGCCGCCGATGAACAGCGTCGGCACGAACACCGCGCAGAGCACCAGGACGATGGCGACCAGCGCGCCCGAGACCTCGTCCATCGAGCGCCGCGAGGCTTCGAGCGGGGAGAGCCCCTCCTCGATGTAGCGCTCGACGTTCTCGACCACCACGATGGCGTCGTCCACGACGATGCCGATCGCCAGCACCAGCCCGAACAGCGAGAGGTTGTTGAGCGAATAGCCGAGCGCCGCCAGCATCACCGCGGTGCCGACCAGCGAGACCGGAATGGCGATGATCGGGATGACCGCCGCGCGCCAGTTCTGCAGGAACAGCAGGATGACCAGGACGACCAGGACCACCGCCTCGAACAGCGTGTGGTACACCGCGTCGATCGACTGGCCGATGAACTCGGTGGGGTTGTAGATGACCGAGTACTCCAGCCCCTTGGGGAACTTGGCCTGGAGCGTGTCCATCTCGGCGCGCACCAGCTGCGCGGTGGCGAGCGCGTTGGAGCCGGGGCGCTGCATCACCGCCATCACGACGGTGGGCTTGCCCGAGAGATAGGTGTTGGTGTTGTAGTCCTGCGCGCCGAGCTCGACGCGGGCGACGTCGCGCACGCGCACCTGGCGGCCGTCGGGATCGGTGCGCACGACGATGTCGGCGAACTGCTGGGGATCGGCGAGGCGGCCCTGGAGCTCGACGCCGACCTGGTAGGCGTTGCCCTTGTCGAACGGCGGCACACCGATCGCGCCGGCAGAGACCTGGACGTTCTGCGCGCGCAGGGCGCTGACGATCTCGCCGGCGGTGAGGTCCATCGCGGCGGCGCGGCCCGGGTCGATCCAGATGCGCATGCCGTAGTCGCGGGCGCCGAACATCTGCACGTCGCCCACGCCGTCGATGCGCGCCAGCCGGTCCTTGACTTGGGTGAGCGCGTAGTTGGACAGGTAGTTGCGATCGTAGGTGCCGTCCGGCGACTGCAGGTTGACCACCATCAGGAAGTCGGGAGAGGACTTGCGGGTCACCACGCCCATGCGCTGCACCTCCTCGGGCAGGCGCGGGGTGGCCACCGCCACGCGGTTCTGCACGAGCACCTGCGCGGCATCGAGGTCGGTGCCGATCTTGAAGGTGACGGTGATCGTCACCTTGCCGTCGCCGGTCGACTGCGAATCCATGTAGAGCATGTCGTCGACGCCGTTGATCTCCTGCTCGATGGGAGCGGCGATGGTGTCGGCCACGGTCTCCGCCGAGGCGCCGGGATACTGCGCGGTGACGGTCACCGTGGGCGGGACGATGTCGGGATACTGGGTGATCGGCAGGCCGAGGAAGGCCAGCGCGCCGATCACGGTGATGATGACCGCGATGACGCCGGCGAAGATCGGGCGGTCGATGAAGAAGCGGGAGAGTCGCATGGCAGGAGCCTTGTCTGGGCGCGCGTCGGCCCGTCCCGCAGAGACGCTCTGCAGGGGGGCGGCGCGCCGGGGGCGCGGTCGTTCAGGGATCATCCCCGCGGGGGGCGGGGATGACGTGTGGTCTGGCGTCAGCCGTGCATCAGTCGAGCGTCGCCTGCGACGCCGACTGCTGCGCCGGGGCGGGCGCGGCGGCGGCCTTGTCCGGTGCGATCCGGCCCGCCTTGGCCTGGACGTGGGCACCGGGGATCGCGGCCTGGTAGTTCGAGATCACCACCGCCTCCTCGGGGCGCAGGCCGCTGCGCACGACGCGCAGGTTCCCGACCAGCGGCCCGGTCACGACCGGCCGGCTCGCCACGGTGCCATCCTGGCCGACGACCATCACCACCTTGCGGGTCTGGTCGGAGCGGACGGCGGCGTCTGGCACCAGCAGCGCCTTCACCGTGCCGCCGTTGGCCAGCCGCATGTTCCCGAACATCCCGGGGGTGAGGAAGCCGTCGGCATTGTCAAGGCTGGCACGGATGCGGATGGTGCCCGAGCGGGGATCGAGGCCGTTGTCGGTGAAGTCCAGCCGGCCCTTCCACCGGTAATCGGCCTCGTCCTGCAGGCGCACTTCGATCTGGGTGCCGTCGCGATGCTCGGCGCGATCGCGCTGGGCCTTGAGGAACAGCGATTCCGACGCGTCGAAGGTGAAGTAGATCGGGCTCACGGCATTGATGGTGGTCAGCAGCGTGGCATTGGCGCCGCTGTCACCCGAAACCAGGTTGCCGGCGTCCACCCGGCGGTCGGAGACACGGCCCGAGATGGGCGCGCGCACCGTCGCGAACTCCACGTCGAGGCTGCGCGCACGCACCCGGGCCCGCGCCGCGGCCAGCGCCGCTTCCGCTGCCCGGACGCGCGAGCGGCGCTGGTCGACCTCGCTCGCCGCCATCGCCTCGTCGCCCGAGAGCCCGGCGACGCGGGCATAGTCGGAGCGGGCGAGGGCGAGCGTGGCGCTGGCCGACGCGGCCTCGGCCTCGGCTTCGGCCAGCGCGGCGCGGTACGGCCGGGGATCGACCACGAACAGCGGTTGGCCCGCGCGCACGTAGTCGCCGTCGCGGAACAGGATCTGCGTGATCGCGCCCGAGACGCGCGGGCGCACCTCGACCGTCTTGCTGGGGGCGAAGCGGCCCACGTAGTCGTCCCATTCGGTGACGTCGCGGAGCAGCGGTCGTGCGGTCTCGACCGTCGCCGGCGGCGGCAGGGCGGCCGCCGCCTCGTGCCGGCCCAGCAGGGTCCAGGCCAGGCCGGCGACGGCGGCGAGGGTCAGCGCCCCGATCGCGACCTGCAGCCGCCGCGGTCCCGGCGAACGCCGGGCGCCCGCACGCCCGGGCGCGTAGTCGGAGGGAATTTCGAGTGTGGTCGCGAGGTTCACGCGGCAAGCCTCCGGAACGGGGCGCGTTCGCGCCCGATGATGTCGATGACGGCGCCGATCTGGTCTTCGCTGTAGCCCGCGGCGCGAGCGTCCCTGAGCGCCGAGACCGGCAGGGTGTAGCCCTTGTGCCAGGCCTGCACGGCAAGGCGGCGCAGCGCCTCCAGCCGCTCGTTGGCCAGCATCGCCGAGGGCGGGTTCGGCCCCAGGATCAGCCGCGCCAGCCAGCCGCGCTTGCGCTGCGGGCGCAGGGTATCGAGCCCGTCACCGCGGGCCAGCGCGACGACGCGGCGCTCGAGGCCGGTGAGCGCTTCGCGCCCCACCTCGGCGGGGTGCGAGAGTGCGACGGGCAGCGCCTGCAGCGCGGCATCGGAGAAGTCGATGAAAGCCATAGTCTTGCTCCCTGAAGATGAGCCCCGGCGCACGCCCCGGGACAGGGGGGAAGGGCGCGCGCCGGGGCGGCCTCCGGCTCGGGGCAGCCGGAAGGATGGTCGATGCGCCGGCCGCTCGTGCCCGACCGGCCAAGCGCGTGTTGCGCATGTCGGCCGCGGCCCGCGTGGGCCTGCAGCGGTGAGGACGGATGCCCGCTGCCGTTCAGTGGCGGCGAGTCGGGCGGTTCGTTTCTATACCAATCGGTATATATTCAGGTGGGAGAAAGGTCAAGCAGCTTTCTGTACCGGCCGGTAAATTAGGTCGGGAAGGCGCTTTTCAAGAGCCTGAACGGCCGTTGAACGAAAAATTTTTCGAAAAGCCTTGGGGACCGGATTTCGGTTGCCAGTGACTGGCCTGCCCGGGAGCCGGTCTCAGCGGCTGGGCCAGATCGCCAGGAAGGCATCGACGGTGCCTTGCAGCTCGCTGGAGCAGGCGCAGCCTTGCGCCTTCACCGACAGCCCTTGCAGCACGGTGGTGAGGCAGCTGGCCATCGCCTTGGGATCGACGCCCTGGGGCAGGTCGCCTTCCGCGCTCGCCCGCTCGAACCGCTCGACCAGCGCGGCTTCCGAGGAGGCGCGGCGGGCGGCCACGTGCTCGCGGATCGAATCGATCTCGTTGGTGCAGGCCACGGTGCTGATGACGCCCAGGCATCCGTGCGGGTCGCTGGTGCCGCAATGGGTGGCCAGCGCGCCGCGCAGCAGCCTCTCGGCCACGCCGCGGGCGGTGGGCGCTTCCAGGGCGGCGCCGACATAGGCCAGCTTGTCCCGCTCGTAGAGGTCCAGCGCCTTCTTGAAGAGCGCTTCCTTGTTGCCGAAGCAGGCGTAGAGGCTGGGCTTGGTGATGCCCATGGCATCGGTCAGCTCCGCCATCGAGGCGCCTTCGTATCCGCGCGACCAGAACACCCGCAGCGCGGCTGCGAGCGCCTCGTCAGGATCGAATTCGCGGGGACGGCCGCGGACCGCAGGGGTGGCCGAGCATTTCATACCAAGCGGTATATAGGTGCGCCGTCCGCGCGAGTCCAGTGCAAGAACCCCGGCATTAACCCTGGCATTTCAGGCAGGCAGCATCGTGCCGGTGTCGATGAAGCGCTGGTGCCAGGACAGCGCCTCAGCCGGCAGCGAAGGGGCATGCCTGCCGTACGAACCGTGATAGGCGCGCTCATAGTAGTCGCGCAGGGCGTCGCGGTAGATCGGGTGCGCGCAGTTCTCGATCACCAGCGCGGCGCGCTTGCGGGGCGGCAGCCCGCGCATGTCGGCAAGGCCTTGCTCGGTCACCAGCACCGCCACGTCCTGCATGATGTGGTCCACGTGCGCCGCCTGCGGCACGATGGCGGAAATGGCGCCGCCCTTGGCCGTGGAAGGGGTCATGAAGATCGAGACGTAGGCGTTGCGCGCGAAGTCGCCCGAGCCGCCGATGCCGTTCTGGATGCGGCTGCCCATCACGCAGGTGGAGTTGACGTTGCCGTAGATGTCGGCCTCGATCAGCCCGTTCATGGCGATGCAGCCGAGGCGGCGGATCAGCTCGGGATGATTGCTGATCTCCTGCGGGCGCAGGATCATGCGGGTGCGGTAGCGCTCCATCTCGGCATTGATGCGCAGCGCCGCCTCGGGGCTGAGCGAAAAGGCGGTGGCGGAGGCCATGCGCAGCCGGCCGGCGTCGATGAGGTCGAGCATGCCGTCCTGGATCACCTCGGTATAGGCGGTCAGGTCGTGGAAGGGCCCGTCGACCAGGCCGGTCAGGACGGCATTGGCGATGTTGCCTACGCCCGACTGGATCGGCAGCAGCGAGTCCGGCAGGCGACCCTTGCCCACTTCGTGGCGGAGGAACTCGATGATGTGCCCGGCGATCGCCAGCGCGCTGGCATCGGGCGGGGTGAACGGCAGGTTGCGGTCGGGGGCGTCGGTCTCGACGATGGCGACGATCTTGGCCGGGTCGCAGCGCAGCGTCTCCTGCCCGATCCGGTCGTCGGGGCGGACCAGCGGGATCGGCACGCGGTGCGGCGGCAGGGCGGTGCCGTAGTAGATGTCGTGCATCCCTTCCAGCGCCGGGTTCTGCCAGGAGTTGACCTCCAGGATCACGGCCTGCGCGCGGTCGAGCCAGGTCTTGTTGTTGCCCACCGAGGACGACGGCACGAGCGAGCCGTCGGGGCGGATCGCGGTCACCTCGACGACCGCCACGTCGAGCGGCCCGAGGAAGCCTTGCCAGGCCATCGGCGCCACCTGGCTGAGGTGCATGTCGAGATAGTCCATCTCGCCCTTGTTGATCCGCTCGCGCGCGATCGGGTCCGAGTTGTAGGGCAGGCGCAGCTCGATGCCGTCCGCCTTGGCCAGCGCGCCGTCGAGCTCGGGACCGGTCGAGGCGCCGGTCCAGACCTTCACCCGCATGGGCCGGCCGGCTGCATGCTCCTCCTCGATCCGGGCGGCCAGCGCCAGCGGCACCGCCTTGGGATAGCCAGAGCCGGTGAACCCGCTCATGCCTACGGTCTGCCCGTGGCGGATCAGCGCCGCAGCATCCGCGGCGGACATCACCTTGTTCCGCAAGTCTGCGCTGGCGATACGGTCGGTCATGCGAATCCTCTCGTTCCGGCCTTCACGGGCCCCGGGCGTTTTGTCCATCGGTGCGCCGCACAAGACAAGAGCTCAACTTTGCGCAGGACTTGTGCCAAAGGCGTTCAGATGAGCGACCTCGTGCGATCCCTGCGCCTGTTCCTGCGCGTGAGCGAGGAAGGCAGCTTCTCCGCTCTCGCGCGGCGGCTGAACCTCAGCCACACCACGATAACGCGCGCGATCGACGATCTGGAAGCGCATTTCGGCGCTCGCCTGTTCCAGCGCACGACCCGTCGCATCACGCTGACGCGTGAGGGCGAGCGGCTGGTCGGCCACGCCGCCGCCATCCTCGACCAGCTGGAGCAGGCGGAGGCCGACCTCGCCGGGCAGGTGGCGGCGCGCGGCCTCGTCCGGCTGGGCGTCACCACGGCGCTCGGGCTGCACTACGCGCAGCGCCTGGAGCGCCTGCGCGACGCTCACCCGGCGCTGCGGATCGAGCTCCTCGTCGCCGACTGGCGCGACGCGGCCGACGCGGGCGGGCTCGACCTGTGGCTGGCGGTCGATGCCGGTGCCTCGGCTCCCGGTGCGCCGCTCGGCGAGCTGGCGCGCCTGCTGGTGGCCGCGCCGCAGTACCTGCGCGCGCGGGGCACGCCGGCGCGGGTGGAGGACCTCGCGCAGCACGAGTGCCTCACCTACGGCTACGCCGCGCGGCCCGAGCCCTGGCCGGTAGCGGGGCAGGAGCTGCGGCCCGGCGGCTTCCTGCGCGCCAACAGCAGCGAGGCGGTGCTGCGCGCCACCCGCGGCGCCCTGGGCATCGGCCTGCTGCCCCGCATCCAGGTGGAGGACGACCTCGCCCGCGGGCTCGTCGTCCCGGTGCTCCCCGAGGCGCCGATCCCGCCGATCCCGTTGCGCGTCGCCCACGGCTTCGAAGGTGTCCCGATGCCGATGCGCGTCCGCGTGGTGCTCGACTTCCTGGTCGCGAACTTTCCCGCCTAGGCTTGCGCGCCCGAGAGGAAGCGGTCGAGCAGCGCGGCCGTCGCCTCGGGCTTCTGCTGGTGGAGGAAAGCGCCGGCGCCCTCTACGTCGAGGCTGGTCGCCTGCGGGATCAGGCGCAGCGCCCTGTCGCGAAAGACCTGGTAGGTGCCCTCGTTGCCCTTGCCGTAGACGAGCAGCGTGCGCGCCGCGATGCGCGGCAGGTAGTCGGTGATCCCGCAGGTGAAGACGCCGCGCTCCGAAGGGCGGATCCACAGCCCCGCCGCCGCGCGCGACGCGTTCATCTGCGCATTGATCGCCGAGGTGGTGCCAAACCGCCGCGCCATCGTCTCGGCCGCGCGCGGCAGTGGCATGCCCCGGGCGTCGTACTCGCCGGTACGCGCGTCGTAGGCGGCCAGGTCGGATGCCGACATGCGGTCGGCGAGTGCGACGCTGACGAGCGCGAGGCGCACCACGTCGGCCGGGAACAGTGCCGCCATGATCGCCGCGATGCAGCCGCCCAGCGAGTTGCCGGCCAGAGCATAGTGCGTGATGCCCAGCGCCTCGAGCGTGGCGCGGACGAGTGCGGCACTTTCGGGCAGAGTCTGGATATAGGGCGGCGGCCCGGCCATCGTCGAGCCACCATGGCCGGGAGGGTCGATGGCGACCACCCGGTAACGGGGCGCGAGCAGGCGCGCCACCGGGAGCCAGTCGGCCATCCAGCCGCCCAGCTTGGGCATGACCACCAGCACCGGACCCGCCCCGATCGCGCCCCAGTGGATGCGCCCTCCCGCGCGGTCGACATGACCGCTCTCGGCCCAGCCATCGTCACCGGACCGCCCTAGGCCCGACACCTGAGGCGCGGCCATGCCCCCGGTGCTCACCGCAGCGGTGCCGGCAAGGCCCACCCCCGCGGCGAGCACCGCGCGGCGGGGGAGAGGCAGGGAGGCGATCGTCATGCGCGGGTCTCCAGGCGCGATGGGCATCGCCGCCATCATCATGCGGTTGCCGGGGCGATTGAACGGCTCGGCTCCCGCCTGTCCGGCAGGCGAACGGTACGCTGCGCGGCAGTGGCAGCGGCCGGCGCCCGGATCGATGCAGTGCGGGTTCAAGAATGTTCGGAGAGTACCATGCGGATCAGCCGAAGGCACATGCTGGGCCAGTCCGGCCTGTTCATGCTCTCGCTCGCCGCCATGCCGGCGCGGGCGGCGGTCGAGCGCTGCGACGTGGTCGTGATCGGGGCGGGCCTTGCAGGCCTCAACGCCGCCACCATCCTCACCGACCTCGGCGCCAGGGTGATGGTGCTCGAAGCCCAGGAGGTCCCGGGCGGGCGCCTCCGCACGCTGCGCAACGGCGACCGGCACTTCGACTGCGGCGCAACCACCATCGGTCCCGAGTACGGCCGCGTCCGGGCGCTGGCAGAGCGGTTCGGCGTCAGCCTGGTTCCGCCGCACCGCCGCGGCGGCATGGCCTGGGCGGTCCGCGGCGAGAGCGGCGACGCCGGCTCCTGGGCCGGCTCCGCCGCCAATACCACCCGGGGCGACGAGCGTGGCATCGCCATCGCCCAGCTCGAAGTCGCGATCATCAACCGCTTCGGCAAGCTGCCCGCACCCGATGCCTGGCGCGATCCCGCCTATGCGCGCTGGGACGTGCCGCTCGACCGCTTCTACCGGGAATGCGGCCTGTCCGACGAAGCGATCCGCCTCATCGGGATCACCAGCAACTGCGAGACGCTGGAGACGACCTCCGCCCTGTTCCAGATGAAGGAGCTGCAGTCGATCGCGTCGTGGGGCAAGCAGGCGGGAGGCCAGAAGAACTCGGTCTACGAAGCGGGCACCGGGGACTTCCACTACATCGCCGGCGGTTCCGACACCCTCCCGCGGGCGATTGCCGAGGGGCTCGGCGCGCCGGTGCGCTGCGGCGTCGCCGTCACGGCGATCGACATGGACGGCGCGGGCTGCACGGTCACCTGTGCCGACGGCGCGCGGATCGGCTGCGATTACGTCATCTCGGCCGTGCCGCTGAGCGCCCTTTCGCGCATCGCCATCTCGCCGCCACCCACGGGACTGCGGGCAGAATCGATCAGCGACGCGCTCTACATGGGCACCTCGCACTTCTTCTACGCGGTCACGGCGCCGTACTGGGAACGCGACGGACTGGAACCGGGCCTCATCACCGACGGTGCTATCGAGCGCGTGTTCGCCAACAAGGGCGAAAGCGGCGAAGTCGAGTGGCTGGATGTGTGGATCAACGGCGCGGGCACTCTGGCCTTCGATGCGCTCCCGCCCGAGCGCGCCGCGGCGCTGGCGACGGCCGAGCTGCTGCGCATCCGCCCGGCGATGGCCGGGGCGATCCGGCCGATCGGGCAGCACAGCTGGCGGCGCAATCCTTACGTGACGGGCAACAAGCACATCTACCGGCCCGGCCAGGTGACCCGTTTCGGCGCGCGGATCGCGGATCCTTGGCAGCGCCTGCACTTCGCGGGCGAGCACACGCGCGACGTCGAGCCCGGGATGGAGGCCGCTGCCGCCACCGGAGAGCGCGCGGCGCTCGAAGTTCTCGAGCGGATGGGCCGCGCCTGAGGCGGGGCACTAGGCCGCTTAGACAAATTCCGTGTCGACCGGAATGACCGAAATGGGTGGGGAGTCGCCATTACCCCATCCAGGCCGCTCATGCTGAGCTTGTCGAAGCATGGGAACCTTGCGCCACGTCTCGAGGCCTTCGACAAGCTCAGGCTGAGCGGAGGGAGAGGTCCGCTTTGGGTGAATTAGCTGCCGTTGGAGGTAGTGATCACGGCATGCGGATCTGTTCGGCAATCTGATCGATGATCACGAGATTTGGCGAAGACGGTAGGTCGAAATGTGCCTCGTCCGGTCGCTGCGAGTTGCATAGAGCCTCGCGACCAGTGAAAGATATCCAATATACCCGTGGCTCCGGAGCAAATGGAATATCTGATCCGTTATAGTGAATTGACGTTTGGTAGTGATCCAAGCCGAGGTTATGCGGATCATTACCTCGGTTCGCAGACACGAAGCTCGCCCCTTCAAAGTTTGTGAACAAATATCCCGAAAATTTACGTTGCTTTCGCCATCTAAGCGCCTGGGGTTCAGGATATACTTCGTTGTTGAGATCGAATGCAGCTTGGGAGACGTAGCAATCGGGGTCTTTGCGCCATTGATGCGGCTCTACCGGAAACACAATGATTTTCTCGCCGGATTTCACGGCGGATTGCGATCCATCAGGTTCGTTAGCAGGCCGATTTGATCCGTAGGCTGCCAAGAGGGCTGTTGTGAGCAGCAGGTAGTGGACCTTCATAGATCAACTAGATAAAGGAACGTCCAAGCGGCGCAAGCCATGCGCGAATGTCCGCAACGGGGGGAAGCCGTCGTAGCCATCCTCCCCGGAACGGGGAGGGGGACCACCCGCAGGGTGGTGGAGGGGCACCCTCGGTGTGCGTGCCATCGCGTTAGCCCACAGCAGAACCTCCTGCCGATCACGGTCGCGCAAACCGCTCGTGCCCCTCCACCATGCTTCGCATGGTTCCCCTCCCCCAAGGGGGAGGATGGGGCGAAACCGGACGTCCCAATTTGTCCACGCCGGCTAAGCAGCGCTGCTGCACCATTGCACCCCATAGACACACAGCCCGTTCGCAGCAACGCCGCCCCGGCTTTCGCAGAGGCGGCGTCGTTCATTCCGGTGGAGGGACGCTGACGCTACTTTCCGGTCGTGCCGAGATAGGCGATCAGCGCCTTGCGCGCGGCCGGGTCCGCGATCCCGGCGAAGACCATGTTGGTGCCCGGGACGACTTCGCGCGGCTTGGCGATGAAGGCGTCCAGCTTCTCGGGCGTCCACTTGAACCGGGCCCCTGCCAGCGCGGGGGTGTACTTGAAGCCGGGCTGCTTGCCGGCGGCGCGGCCCACCACGCCGGCCAGGTTGGGGCCGATCCCGCGCGGCTTCGCCGGATCGACGGAGTGGCAGGCCATGCAGCGCGCGAACTGCGCCTTGCCCTTGGCGACGTCGGGCCGCGCGGCGGGCGCGACCGGTGCAGGCTGCGCTGCAGTGGCGGCGGGCAGCGCGGCCAGGGCCAGTGCGGCGCCGGCCAGGGCGGCGGCGAGCGGTGCGGGGTGGACTCGCGTCATCGCGCTCACACCTGGTCCGAGGTGCGGTAGCGGTCGGCGCCGATCTCGGACGCCGGCTCGACGTAGATCCCGCGGTCCATGTACTCGGCGATCACGCGGCGCAGCTCCTTGGCCCCCAGGTACGGATTTTTATAGGGCTCGGCCGCCCACAGGTTGCTGGGGAAGCCGATGTCGCCGGAATAGGCGCCGGCATAGGCGGCGAAGTCGCTCCACAGCTTGATGTTGACGCGGGGATTGGCACGGGCGCGGCGCAGGCCGGTGAGGTCGACGTGCGCGCGCAGCACCACCGGCCCGGGACCGTCGACGACGCCCTGCACGGTGCCGTCATAGTTGATGACCTTGGTATGGCCGCGCCGGAAGAAGGTGAGCAGGTCCGAATCCTCCGCCACGTGCTCGCCCCCGTCGATCGCGGAGATCATGTAGGCGGTGTTCTCGAAGGCGCGCAGTCGCCGCGCGTTGTCCCAAGGGGAACGTCCTTCGGCACCGTGCGGCTCTGACGAGGAGTGGCAGATCACCTCGGCGCCGAAGTGGCGCAGCGCAAAGGCGACTTCCGGGCTCATGTTGTCGAAGCAGATCATGTTGGCGATCTTCCCGATTGGCGTGTCGGCCACCGGGAACAGCGATTCGTAGCCGAACAGATCGACGAACTCGTCCATGATCGAGCCCGGTGTCGTGTCCGGGAGGAAGCCCCAGACATCGGCGCACTGGTTCTTGCGGTAGGTGTGGACCAGCGCGCCGGCGTCGTCGATCAGGAACGCGGAGTTGAACACGCGGCCAGGCAGCTTCTCGTGGACCTCGAAGTTCTGGAACGCGACGTAGACCTTGTTGCGCCGGGCGAAGCGGCCGATCTCCTCGAACACCTCGTCGCCGTGGCTGATCGCCAGCTTCTCCATGTCCTGCACGGTGCGCTGAATGCCGCCGATGCCCCCCGGGCCGGTCAGCCAGAACTCGGGAAACACCACCAGTCGCACCGACGGCACGTTGGCGCGCGAGTCGGCGAGCGCCAGCGATTCTGCGAGGTTGCGCATGATGATCTCGCGCGAGTTGTTCACCCCCAGCGGTATGAGGCGCGGCACCGACTGGATAACGCAGATGTCGTACTGTTCCTCGTAGCTGGCCAGCATGGGGCCTGCCCGCGCAGCTTCGGCGTCGAGCCGGCGCCCGGCTTCCGCCAGCCAGGCGGTGCGGCTGTCGGGACGGGGCAGCTCTCCCGCCTCCGCGGCCCAGGCACGATAGCCGCGGGCGTAGACGTCTGCGCGCACGATCGCAGGCATCGAGCCTTGCGGCGTCGCGCGCTTGCGGCGCATCATCTCGACGTCGATGTCCACGAAGACGAAGCTCTCGTCTCCGATGGCCGAGACGACCTCGCGTTCCCAGTTGTAGAGCGCGGTGGAGGTCGGCACGTTAAGCGCGATGCCGTCGATCTCGACGGTGCTCGGGCTGGCCGAGGCAACGTAGCCGGCAGCGTCGGTGGCGCGGCCCCAACGCGACATGCGCCGGGCCGGCGTGAGCGGGTCGGCGGCCTCGGCCGTGGGGTTCAGGATGAGCTCGGCGCCGTTGAACACCAGCGCACGGGCGTAGTGGCTGAACAGGATGTCCTCGCCCACCAGCATGCCGACCTGCACGAAGGGAAGCCTGGCGACGGGGAACGCGGCTTCGCTCGCTGGCAGCGCTTGCGTGTCGCCGAAGCCCTCGATCAGGTCGGGCGCGATCTTGCCCGTGCGCAGCAGCAGCCCGCCATCGGGGCCGAAGACGAAGCCCAGGGTGGCGACGGCGCCGCCGGCTGCGGGCTCCACCACCAGCGAGCCGGCCAGGTGGATCGCATGGCGCGCGGCGGCGGCGGAAAGCGCCGACAGTGCCTCGGCCTCGGGCCAGACCACGGCCGAGTGTGGAAGCAGCAGCAGGATCCACTCGTCTGCCGATGCACTGCGGCGCCGCGCCTCGATGACCGCCGCTCCGGCGATCTGGCTGAGGCGGGCAGGGTCGCCGGCGGACCAGGCTTCCTGGGATAGGATCAGCATTCGGGAATACTCCAAGAGGGAATCTTCATGCCACGCTTCTGGACGCTGGGAAGCAGGCTTGCAGCCTCGTGCACGGCCGCCGTTCATGGTGCGGACGACCTCAGCCCAGGAGCGCCTTGTGCAGCGGCAGGCTGCGCAGCCGCTTGCCGGTAAGGGCGAAGAGCGCGTTGGCGGTCGCCGGCATCGCACAGGGCGTGCCGGTCTCTCCCACCCCGCCGGGAGCAGCGGTCGACGGCATGACATGGGTGCGCATCTGCGGTGTTTCCGGCAGCAGCAGCACGCGGTAGTCGGAGAAGCTTGACTGCTGCGTGACGCCGTCCTCGATCTCGATCTCGCCGTAGAGCGCCGCCGAGAGACCGAAGATCGTGCCGCCCTCGACCTGCGCCACGATGTTGTCCGGCTGCACCGCCAGCCCGCAGTCGATGACGCTTGTGGCGCGGTGGACATGCACTTCGCCATCCGACACGGAGAGCTCGATCACCTGGCCGAAGTAGCTCTCGTAGCAGGCGACCACCGCAACGCCGCGCGCACGTCCGGGTGGCAGCGGGCCGTCCCACTCCGACAGCGACCGCAGCTTTGTCATGACCGCGGCCATGCGGGGGTCCGTGACGTGCGCCTGCCGGAAGTCGAACGGGTCCTTGCCGGCGGCGTGGGCCAGCTCGTCGATGAAGCTCTCGGCCGGGAAAAGGTTCTGCGAGTGCGCCACCGACCGCCAGTAGCCGACCGGCACCGGCGGCCGCACTTCGACCCACGCCGCGCGGGTGGCGGGCAGGCGGTAGAATTCGGGCACCAGGCCGTTCTGCGCAGTCGGGTCGATGGGCGCCTTGGGGCCGTCGAACAAGGCCATGCGCGTGCGCAGGATCGAGGGGCCGGCGATGGTCACGCCATAGTCGGCGATCGCACCGGCAGAATCCACCGCGCCCTTGCACCGCATCGCGTAGGCGGAGCGGTAGTAGTCGCGCTTGGTATCCTCCGCACGCGACCACTGGAGGCGCACCGGGGCCCGGGCGCGCATGGCGATCTGCACCGCCTGCGCGACGAAGTCCTGTTCCGAGCGGCGCCCGAAGCCGCCGCCCAGCAGCGTCTGGTGGATCACCACCGCCTCCTTCGCCAGTCCCGAGGCCTGGGCCGCGACATCGAGCGCGCGGAAGACTGCCTGCGTCGGTGCCCAGACCTCCAGTCGGCCCTCGTGGAACCACGCGGTGCAGCTCATCGGCTCCATCGTCGCGTGGGCGAGGAAGGCGACAGTGTAATCGGCCTCCACCACCGTGAGGCCGTTCGGCGCCGGGGCCTCGCCCGTGACGGCGAACGCGCGGCCCTGCCCGTCGAGGGCCTCGATCAGCGCAGCCTTGTAGGCGGCGCTCGAAGGCGCCGACGTGGGCCCGGTGTCAAATACCGGCGCCGCGGCGTCGAGCGCCTTCATCGCGCTCCAGGTATCCTGTGCCAGCGCCACCAGCGTGGTTCCGTCGATCACGAACAGGTCGCGCACGCGCGGATCCGCCAGCGCCGCCGCGCGCTGGTAGGACGCGATGGCGACGGCGCCGAACGGCCCTTGCGCCACCGAGGCGTGGAGCAGTCCGGGCAACTTGACGTCGGAAGCATAGATCGCCGCGCCGGTGACTTTGCCCGGCACGTCGCGCCGCCCGCCGACCTTGCCGATCAGAGTGAACTGGTCGGGCGACTTGAGCGCCACCGGCCCCGGCAGCGCGACCTGCGCTGCCGCCGCGGCCAGTGCGCCGTAGTCGAGGCTGGTGCGCCCGTCGGGATGGATGACGCGGCCCCTGGCGGTCCGGCATTCGCCTGGGGCGACGCCCCATTGCGCGGCGGCGGCGGCGGCAAGCTGCAGGCGCCCGCGCGCCGCCACTTCGCGCAGGGGCGAGAACCAGCTGCGGATGGAGCGGCTGCTCGCCGCGATCAGCATCCCGGGATCGTGCGGCGTTGGGATCCGCATGGTCGAGTCGATCGGCACGATTTCCACCCGGTCCCAGTCCGCGTCGAGTTCGTCCGCCAGGATCAGCGGCATCGCGGTCGAGACGCCCTGGCCCATCTCCGCCAGCAGCGCGGCTATCCGGATCCGGCCGTCGGGCAGCACGGTGATGAGGGGCTGGAGCTCGACCCCGGCGGCCGCTTCCGCACTCCGCACTGGCGCTTCGCCGGCCAGCGCTTGTGCGACGCCGCGCGGGAAGGCGAGCGTGAACGCGCCCCCGAAAGCGCCGCCGAGAGCCGTGCGGCGGGAAAGGTGAGGCTGCGCCATCAGGACTTCGCCGTCATCGCCGCGCGGGCTTCGGCAATGGCACCGCGCATGCGCGGATAGGTGCCGCAGCGACAGACGTTGCTGACGGCGGCGACGATCTCGTCGTCGCCCAGGCCCGGGTTGTTCGCCAGGAGGTCGGCCACCTGCATGACGAAGCCGGGCTGGCAGTACCCGCACTGAGGAATGTCGGCTGCGACCCAGGCCTGCTGCACCGGGTGCAGGCCGGTCCCGCCCAGGCCCTCGATGGTAGTGACGGCCCGCGCGCCGACCTCGCCGACGGGCAGCAGGCAGGAGCGCTCGGCGGCGCCGTCAAGGTGGACGGTGCATGCGCCGCACACTCCGATCCCGCAGCCGTACTTGGTGCCCGTGAGCCCCGCAACTTCGCGCAGCGCCCACAGCAACGGCATGTCGCCGGGCGCATCGAGATCGTGGTGCTCGCCGTTGATCGACAGGGAAATGCTCATGCCGGCAGGATAAATCGGCCGCCGCGCACGCTCAAAGCGCAGCTGCGGGAGCGTCCGTCATGCGGGCGTGGAGAGCTGGGCGGTGCGGTCGATCAGGTAGGCGGCCATGCCCAGCGCCGCGAGCGCCACCGCCCCGAGCAGGAAGCTTTCCGCCAGCCCCAGGTGCTGCGCCAGCTGCCCCCACAGGAAGCTGCCGAGGCCGAGTCCGCCCGAGAAGACGATCATGACCATGGCGATGACGCGCGAGCGGTAGTCGGCGCGTGCGGCCAGCAGCATGTGGCTGTTGATCCCGCCCGAAACGCTGATCCAGCCGAGGCCGGCGATGAAGAATCCGGCCAGCGTCAGCGGCATCGAATGCGAGAGGGCGATGATCGCCAGTGCCACGGCCGAAAACACCGAACCGGCGGCGAGCACGAAGCCGAATCGCGTCTGCGACGTCAGTTTCCGATTGAGGCCGCCGGTTACGGCGCCCAGCCCCAGGGCCATCAGGAACAGGCCGAAGATGCGCGTATCGCCTTGCGCGAACTGTTTGCCGATGAGCGGGGCGAACGCCCATAGCGGCGCAATAGCGAGGAAGTAGAGCGCGGTTAGCAGCAGCGAGAGGCGCATGCCCGGGTTGCTCCACACGTATCGCAGGCCCTCCCCCGACTGGGCGTAGATGCGCAGCCGGCCGGCGGGTGCGTGCGGGTTGCGCCAGGCGTAGATCACCGCTCCGACCGCGAGACAGGACACCGCATAGCTGGCGATGGCGGCGACCGGCCCGAACGCGGCGAGGATCAGTCCGCCCAGCATGGGGCCCACCGCGCGGCTGCCGTTGTAGCCGACGGCGCTCAGCATCACCGCGCCGCGCACGTTCTCCGCATCCACGATGGAGGGAAGGATCGCCTGCCGCGTGGGCGCCGACACCGCGGCAAGGGTGCCGTGGAGAAAAGCGAAGCCGATCACGCCCCATATCTCCAGCCGACCGAGACCCACCAGCACCGCGAAGACGACCAGAAGGACGACGAACAGCACCTGCACCGTGATGAGGAAGCGCCGTCGATCGACGGCGTCACCGAACGCTCCGGCGGGCAGCGAGAACAGGAACGTGGGCAGCATGCCCGCCGCGGGAACCAGCGCCACCAGCGAGGGGGAATCGGTCAGGCCGGCGATCAGCCAGCCCATTGTCAGGTCCTGAATCCAGAACCCCAGGTTGGACAGGAGAGTCGCGCCCCAGAGGAGCGCAAACGTGCGCTGCCTCAGCGGCCGCAGCAGAATCGACATGGAAACGATGGCCTCTGAAAGTCGGTCTCGGGACGGGACGCGCGGTTCAGCGCCCGCCCACGCGCTCCACCGGCGTGAAGCGCGGCGCCAGGTCAGGATTGCGTTCCAGCAGCCAGTCCGGCGCGCGGGCATAGGCGGCATCGAGAAGGTAGAGGTTGAGCTCCTTGATCTCGATCTCCGCGTAGGCGCCCGCCTTGGTAAAGGGATCCTCGTAGACGTAGTGACGGATCGCCTCCCAGGTCTCGTGCCCGGAGATGGCGAGGACGCCGGCCATCCTGCCGTCCTCGTCGACCAGGTTGCCTGATGCGATGGTGCGGCTGTACGCGGCGATGTGGTCCTCGTGGGCCTTGTCGAGCCCCTCGGTGACACTCCGGACGTTCTCGATATGGCGACGGCGGACCATGAACATGCGCGCACTCCTTGGATCGGGCCCGCACTGCCGGGCCCCGGCGACGTCCATGCGCCGCCCCCGCCGGGTGCGCTCGCGCGGTCGGCACGCGCGTCCATCTTGTGAACAGGGGCCGGGCGGGCTGTCCTCATAGTGGTCAATTCGCCTTTGCCTCGTTGCACACCCCGCGGCTTTGCGCTCGATTGCCGGCTTCGGACGGTGCGCCGCAGGGGAAGGGACCAGACACGCCATGCTCGACGACAGGCTGAACCACGGAACGCGCTTCGCGTTCGGGGCAGGGGGCATCCCGGAGACCCTGAAGAACTCGGTGTGGGACATGTTCATCTTGTTCTACTTCACCCAGGTGCTGCAGCTTCCCGGAGCGCTGGCGGGGGTGGCGATCGCCATCGCGTTGACGGTCAACGCCTTGGTCGATCCCTCCATCGGCAGCTATTCGGACGCGATGCCGGTGACGCGGCTCGGCCGGCGGCAGATGCTGATGGCGATCGCCGCGGTGCCCTTTGCGATCAGCTTCACGCTGCTGTTCTGGGCGCCCGAGACGCTGAGCAAGACCGCCACCTTCATCTGGCTCGTGGTTTTTGCGGTGATCGCGCGCGTCTCGATCTCGCTGTTCACCATCCCCTACTACGCGCTGGGGGTGGAGCTCAGCCGCAACCGCTACGAGCGGCCGATCCTCACCGCCTTCCGCTCGGTGGGAACGTCGCTGGGCCGGATGGTGATGCCGATCGTCGCCTTCACCTTCTTCTTCGCCGCCAGCCCGGAGTTTCCCAACGGCCAGCTCAACCGCGCCGCCTACCCCCGCTTCGCGGCGATGATCTCGGTCGTGTCGCTGCTGCTGATGGCGTGGTGCATCTGGGGCACCAACGCGCGCAGCAAGGAGATCGAGCGGCGCGTCACGCGCATCGGCACGGTGCGCAAGGTGCCCTCGCTGGCCGTGACCTTCAGCCAGATCGTCCACGCCTTCCGCTCCACCCGCAACGTGCGCTGGCAGGTGCTGCTGGGCGTCTTCATGTTCATCAGCCTGGGCGTGCTCAACGTCTACACCCTGCATCTCTGCACGTACTACTGGCGGCTGACGCCGGAGGACATCCGCAACGTCAGCGCGGCGCTGCCCCCGGGCGGCCTGCTGGCCGCGCTGCTGGCGCGCTACTACGTTCCGTATATCGAGAAGAAGCGCCTGATGCTGACCTGCATCCTGCTGTACGGCCTTGTCGTGCTGGTGCCGATCGCCGGTCCGTTGACCCCGCTTTTCCCCGGTCCCGGCGAACCGATGCAGGCCCCCTTGCTGATCGGCTTCAAGTTCATGGCCGGCTTCTTCTACGGCGCCTTTCTCACCACCTCGGCGACGGTGGCCGGCGACGTCGCGGACGAGCTGGAGCTGAACTGCGGCGAGCCGCGCCAGGCGCTGCTGTCCAGCTTCACCTTCTTCACCATGTTCGCCGCCAGCGCCGTGGTGAACATCGCGGCCGGCATCTTCCTCGACGTGATCGCCTTTCCCGTCGGGCTGCCGGTGGCGCAAGTGTCGGTGGACACCTCGGACAAGCTGGCGATCTTCTCGTGCATCGTCATCGCGTTTGCCGTTTCCGGAGTCGCCTTCGTGGTCAGCCGGCTGGAGATCTCGGCGGAGAAGCAGCGGCTCATCAACGAGCGGCTGGAGGCCCGCTACACCCTCGCCGCGCAGAACGCGTCCGCATGATGAGCGCGCCGCCGGCCCGCATGTGACGCCGGCGCGCACACGGCCTATTCGAGACTGCGACGACGCTCACGACCAGCGGAAGACCCTCGGCAGAAGGGTGTGGAACAGGGGCGGTCGACCAACGCCAAATGGGGGTATCCATGAACTTCACGAACCTGCGTGCCGACTACCGTGCCCTACTCCTGGCCACTGCCGCCGGGCTGCTCCCGACGGCTTCGCCCGCACAGGACGCCGCTCCCGCTGCCGACGAGCCGTTCAACGAGGGCACCATCACCGTCACCGCCCGCAAGCAGTCCGAGACACTGGTCGAGGCGCCGCTCTCGATCCAGGCCTTCACGGCCGAGGACATTCGCCAGACCGGCGCGCGCGACCTGCAGGAACTGTCGAAGTTCACGCCTGGCATGTTCTTCGTGAACGGCGCGCAGGGGCAGGGTGCGCGGACGATCTCCGAAGTGCGCTTCCGCGGTCTCTCCACCTCCATACCCAGTCCGACCAATCAGTCCGGCTCGGTCTTCATCGACGGCAATTACGTCCTCAGCGGTGGCCAGTCGCTCGACTTCACCGACATCGCGCAGATCGAGGTCATCAAGGGGCCGCAGGCGGCCTACTTCGGCCGCTCGACCTTTGCCGGCGCGGTCAACTTCACCACCCGCGACCCGTCCGACCACCTGCGCGCCGACACGCTGCTCGACTACAGTCCGAGCTACGACTCCTACCAGATCGCGGCGAGCATCGAGGGCCCGCTTGCCGGTGACACGCTGACCGCGCGTCTCAGCGGTTCGAGCAAGGTGAAGGGCTCGCAGTACACCGCCTCGGACGGCGGGAAGCTGGGCGAGGAGAAGACGCGCTCGGCCAACCTGACGCTCGTGTTCCGGCCGTCCTCCAGCTTGAAGGTCAAGCTGCGCGGATCGTACATCGAGAACGAGGACAGCGCCTCCGACAGCATCTTCTACGCGTACAACACGTACGGCAACTGCCCCGTCGGGACCCCGATGACGGTCCAGACGACCGGCGGCCGGCTCGACGTCAGGCTCAACCGGCGGTTCCAGTGCGGGAACATCCCGTTCAGCTCCAGCGTGATCGACAAGAACACCGCGCTGGTCACGCTGCCTGCCGCAGGAGCGCTTCCGGCGGTGAACCTGGGCGACGTCCTGGTCGGCAATTCGCTGAACGACCCGCTGCTCGCGAACGCACCGAGCCTCGACCACTTCGGCCTTCATTCGATCACCTACCGCATCGCCGGCAACGTCGAGTACGATATCGCGGAGGGGCTCTCGTTCAGCGGCAACGCCAGCTACGCGAAGCAGCGCATCGCCGCGATCCAGGACACCGACGGCACGCCGAGCCCAGCCGGCTACCAGGCGATTCCGATGGACTTCGAGGACGCCGGCTTCGAGGCGCGCCTGCGCTACACCAATGACAGCTGGCTGAACGCCACCGTGGGTGCCAACTACTTCCTGCAGAACATCCAGGCGAGCACCGACACAGGCGTCTCGGTCAACAACCAGACGGTGTCCGGCGCCACCGTCATTCGCGGCGTCACCAGTTCCGCCACCAACCAGAACGACAAGATCCGCACCCTGGGCCTGTTCTTCGGCGCCGACGTGACCCCGGTCGAATGGTTCACCCTGACCGCGGAGGGCCGCTACCAGGTGGACGACTACACGACGTTCGGCGGCTCCAACGCATCGAACAACCTGGTGGCGAGCAAGCTGACGACCAAGCGCTTCACGCCGCGCGTGATCGCCAGTTTCCACCCGGTGCCCGACGCGACGATATACGGCAGCTATTCCTACGCCTTCCTGCCAGGCGTCATCAACTCGTCGTTCCTGGCCCAGACCCCGCCGAACCAGGCGGCGATCCTTGCGGCCTTCCCCGACTTCCAGATCCAGCTCAGCCCGGAGAAGCTCACCAACTACGAGGTCGGTGTGAAGAAGAGCTTCGACACCATGCGGGCCTACTTCACCCTCGCGGCGTTCAAGATGAAGTGGGACAACGTGAAGACGTCGAACGCGATCATCGTGCCCACGCTCGCCAACCCGGTCTACAGCGTGACGGTGCCGGGCACCGCCGAGATCAAGGGCATCGAGTTCGAAGGCGGCCTGTCCCCCCTCCGGCAGCTCGCGCTCAAGGGTTCGCTGGGCTACATCGACGCCAAGTACAAGGACTATACCAACCGCTCGTACAACACGTACTTTTCTGGGATACCCACTGCCGACACCTACAAGGCCGATGGGAACCAGCTGCCGCGCACCCCAACGTGGACCGGCACCGCCTCGGCGACGTGGGAGGACGGGTTGGTCGGCGACTGGAGCTACCGACTGCGCGGCGACGTCGTGTACCAGGGCCGCCAGTACACCGACGAGACCAACATCACGACCCTGGCGGCGTTCACCACCCTGAACGCGGCGGTCGAGTTCTTCTCCGACGACCTCTCGGTCAAGCTCTACGCAGCGAACCTGTTCGACAAGAAGGCCTGGCTGACCGGCCGGCGCTACACCGATCTCTCCAGCATCCCGCTCAACTTTGCGACGGCGGGCATAGGCTCGTTCCTGACCCCGAACGACCGGCGTGAAGTGGGCATCCAGGTGCGCAAGAGCTTCTGACGCCCCGCGCAGTCCACCGGCCCCGCCCGGTCTCCGCAAGGGGCCGGGCGGGGCAGTCCATCCCTGACGAGACGAGAGGCTGACGATGCACGCGGACGACCATGCGGGAAGGATCGGTGCGGGCGCGCGCCTGCCTTTCGGGCTGTGCTTCGGCTTCGGCGTGGGCTCGCTCGGCATCGCCATCCTGCTCAACACGGTGACCATCTACTTCCCGGTGCTGATGACCACCGTGCTCGGCCAGTCGGCGGCACTGGCCGGAATGCTGCTCACCGCATCGAAGCTCTACGACGTCGTCGCGGACGTGGTCATCGGGATGGCCAGCGACCGGACGCGCAGCCGGTGGGGTCGGCGCAGACCGTTCATGCTCGCAGGCGCGCTGGTGGCCGGGGCGAGCTTCCTGCTGCTGTTCAGCCCGCCGGCGCTGTCAGGCGGCGCGCTCGCCTTGTGGATGATGTTCGCGCTGGTCGTGTACTCGACCGGCTACGCGCTCTTCACCGTGCCCTACATCGCGATGTCGGGCGAGATGACCGACGGCTATCACGAGCGCACCCGCCTGCTTTCCTTCCGCGCCGTCTTCGTCAGCCTCGGGCAGACCTTCTCGGCCGCCGGGACCGCGGCGATGGTGGGCTGGTTCGGCGGCGGCTCCACGGGCTACGCGTGGATGGGCGCGGTCTCGGCCGTGGTGCTGAGCGCCAGCATGATCGCCTGCTTCTCCGCAACCCGGCGCGCACGCATGGTGGAGCGCCCCCTGCTGCCGCCGCAACCGCGCGGCACCGCCTTGCGGGCGCTGGCCGCGAACACGCCCTTCCTCCTCCTGATGGGCATCAAGATCGCGCAGTACATGGCGATTGCGGTCATCACCACGACCAAGCTGCTGTTCCTGCTCAACGTGCTGAAGCTGGGCTATGCGGGCATGGCGCAGCTCACGCTCGTCCAGAACGTGGTATCGGCCGTCTCGGTGCCGCTGTGGGTCGCGCTCGCACGCCGCATCGGCAAGCGCGCGGCCTACCTTTCCGCCAGCGTGCTGCTGATGCTGGTCTATGCGAGCTGGTACCTGGCCGAGCCGGGGCTGCCGATGGCGCAGGTGTGGCTTCGCGGCGCACTCAACGGCGTCGCCGCGGCCGGCACCACGCTGATGAGCATCTCGATGTTGCCCGACGTCATGGAGCTGGATCGCCTGCGAACCGGGCTGCGCCGCGAAGGCGTGTTCTCCAGTGCCTATACCATCGTCGAGAAGCTCGCCTTCGCGCTCGGGGCCGGGTTGATCGGGGTCTTGTTGACCGCGGCGGGCTTCGTGCCGACGCTGCAGGGCCGGCTGGTGGAGCAGCCGGCCTCCGCCATCGCCGCGCTTTACGCGGGTGCCTCGATCGTCCCCGCCGCACTGGTGGCGATCAGTGCCGCCCTGATGCTGCTCTACCGCCTCGACGATCGCCGGCTTGCCGCGCTGCGGGCGGAGGAGGACCCGATCCTTGCCTGAAGACCGTGCCGGGCCGTCCGGATTCTCGGCCTGCGACCGTTCGGACACCTTCCGGTTGAACGCCGTCCCGGACGCGGCAGCATGGAATCAACCTCCCTTCGATGATTCGGGTCGCCGGCTACGCCGCGCGGGCCGGCCCCGTTTGTAAAGAGTGACGCGATGACCGACATGCCGCTGACCCGGGGCCGCCGGCCCATCCCCGGCCTTGCCGAAAGCGAGGACCAGGTCCTCGCGATGATCGCCGCGCTGGCTAGCGAGCTCGCCGTCGCGCGCGAGCGCATCGATACGTTGGAGCGCCTGCTGGCGGAACGTGGCGTGCTCGAGATGCAAGCGGTCGAACGCTATGCTCCGGCAGTGCCCGCGCAGGCGGAACGCGATGTCTTGCGCCGCCGTATCATCGCCAAGGTGTTCCAGCCCTTGCGCGACTCCGCCCGCCGCGAGGCCGAGGCTATGAAGGGAGAACGACTGTCATGACCCATCCCATGCTGGCCCAGGCCAACCACGACGAACAGGCCGAGCAGCTCTTCGTGCGCGACCTCAAGCAGTACCTCACCGCCGAGGTCGAGCCGCTCCAGCGCGGGATCGCCGAAGCGCTCGATCCCGGTCCCGGCCACAACGCGCGGGCGGAGCATGTCTATGCCGCGCTCCATCACGTGCCGGCCTTCCGCAGCTGGGCCGGCGTGCGCCGCGCCTCGCAGGAACTGCTGTGGCAGTCCGTCTGGGATACCGTGGAGCGGCAGGCGCCTTCGCTGGACGGCCTGGCTCAGGCTGCCCCCGCGCTGGGCTCGCTCAGCCTCGACCCGCATTTCACGGTTCCCGACTACCTGGAGGACGCTCACGTGCACCTCATGCCCGGCGGCTACAGCCTCGATGCCGACGGGGTGCGGCAGGGTGCGGTCATGGACCGGGGCGGCGCGGTCTACATGCTCGGGCGCAACGGCGGGTTCATGAACGACGGTCGCGGGCAGACCGTGCTGGGGCATCTCGCCGCCTGCTACCCGGACTTGGTGCCGGCGCGGCTGCTCGAACTGGGCTGCGGCATCGGCGCCAGCATCGTGCCGGTCGCGCGCGCGTTCCCGGACGCCGAGAGCGTCGCGATCGACGTCGGATCCTCGATGCTGCGCTACGCGCATGCCCGCGCCGCGCACCTGGGCGTCGCCGTCGATTTCGTGCAGGCCGACGCAGAGGCGACCGGCTTTGCGGACGAGAGCTTCGACCTGGTGTTCTCCGCCGCGCTGCTGCACGAGACCTCCGCGGAGGCGATCACGCGGATCATGGCCGAGTGCCACCGCCTGCTGCGCAAAGGTGGCGTCGTAGTGCATCTGGAGGTCCCCAGCCGCTACGCCCAGCTCGACCTCTGGACGCAGGTCCGGGCCGAAGTGGAGCACGACTACAACAACGAGCCCGCCTGGCGCGCGGCGACGTCGGCCGACTATGCCGCGCTGCTCACCGCCGCAGGCTTCGTCGATTGCCGGATCGGCTTCCAGGACGCGGTGCGCAACGGCGATCTCGCGGCAAGCCATTTCGGGCCCGAATCCAAGGGCACCTTCCTGTCGTGGTTCGTCGCGTCGGCCCGTAAGGTCTGAGCCGTCCATCTCTTCGACGGCGCATGGAACCGGCAGCGCAGGGCGGCACAGCGAAAGGCTAGCTGAAGGCGCGGCGTGGCGGGGCCTCGTAGACCGCTGCGCCGGCCTGGGTGATGCGCTCCGCCAGGATGGCGGCGGCGCGATGCAGGTCGCCGACGTAGCGGCCCATGATCTGCTTGCGCGCGTCGAGGGTGCCGTGCATGCGCATGTTGAGCGCGCAGGAGATCCGGCCCTCGCACGAGACCGGGACGGCGATGGCGCTGTGCGTCTGCAGGTGGAGGTGGGCAAAGCCGTCGCGCCGGGTTTCCGCCACCTTCTCGCGCACGTCCCCCTCGGTCCAGCCCAGGCGTGCCATCGTCGCGCGGTCGGTCTCCAGCGCGTGCTCCAGGAAGCGATCGCCCTGCGTCGCGGGCAGCAGGGCCATGAGCAGGTATCCCGCGGTGCTTACCAGCGGCGCCACCTCGGTCCCTGCGGAGTCGCGCCGCTCCAGCATCTGCGACCCATGATCGGTAAGCGCCTCGACGATCAGCGTCATCTCGTGCAGCCGGATCACCGCCAGCGGCCAGATCAGGTCCGCCTCCAGTTCGGCGAGGAACGGGCGCACTACGCTGCGCAGCCAGGTCTCCTCCTCGTAGCCGCAGCTCAGGTCGCGCAGCCGGCGGGTGGCCCTGTAGCGTCCGTCGGACTCGGAGCGCGCGACGTAGCCGGCGTCGCTCAGCGTGTTGAGCAGGCGCAGAACGGTGGGGCGGGGCAGCGCCACCAGGCGGCTGAGTTCGGTCGCCTGCAGCCCGTTGTGCTGGTTCAAGGCGCGCAGGATCGCCAGCGATCGGTCGAGGGCGCGGACGTGATAGCGCTGGGATTCGCTCAATGGAGGGCGCCTCCGCGCTGGTCGAGGGTCCGGCTGATCCGTTGCGCTGTCGCCGCCAGCGGGCCAAGAAAGCGCTCGACCGCATCGCTGTGTCGCATGGCCGAGTTGAAATAGCGCAGGGCTAGCGCCGCAACAGCGTGGCCGGAGGCGTCCACCACCGGCACCGCCAGCGCCGACTGCTTGCCCTGCGGCATCGGCAGCACATCGTACCCCCGGGCCCGGATGACGCCGCCGATCGCCTCGAATTCCTCGCCGCAGGTGCGTCCGAAGGTGCTGATCCCGTCCGGCTGGTGGCGCAGGTAATCGAGCAGGGTTCGCTGCCGCCGCTGGGGGGCATAGGCGAGGAGAACGCGCCCCGAAGCGGTGTCGAGCATGGACATGCGGTAACCCGGCTTGGTTTCCGCAAAGACCAGCGTGCTTTCCGGGTCGGTGGTCTCGCGCACGAGGGCAATGCTGCCCGACTGTTCGCTCAGAGTGAGGGGCCAGTGCACGTCGCGGCCCAACTCGCGCATGATCGGACGCGCCACCTCGCAGGTCCAGTCGTCGTCGAAGCCGTGGCTCAGCGTGCGCACCTTCTGCGTGATCCAGTAGCGGTTCTGGATGCGCTCTACGAGGCCCGAGTTCTCGAGCGTGAACAGCATCCGGTAGGCCGTGCCGCGCGGCAGCCCCGATCCCTCGGCCAGCTCCGTCAGGCTCTGGCCCGTCCTCATGTTGAGCAGGCGGAGGATTTCCAGCCCGCGCGTAACCGATTCCACATTCGCCATCGAACCACACCCCCGGTAATTCAAATCAGCGCTGTCAGTCCGCCTCCCCGCAAGTGGTCGCTGCCCCCGCACCCGTGTCGATGGATCGCAATCACCGCAAGAATACTGACATGTGAAGCGGCTATCGCGCAACCTGTGGGCCGGGTGGTCTTCCGGGCAACCCCTTGCAGGCGCGAGTTGAACAAACTGCGCCGCGGTTACCGATTCCCTTTTTCGGATTCGTCCGCAGCGCGAACATCGCGGCGCGATCGGTTGGCCACGGCGCGCGCCGGGTGCGAATCCAAGGGCATGAACATCGTGCCTTCCACGCCGTCCCGGGGCCTGCCGCATGGCTGAGGTCCGCATCGCGCCGCTGATCGACGAGGACTGCTTCGAGATCGGGCTCAATCACCTCTTCCCCTCGGCCGACGCCGCGCGCCTGGCGGGGGAGGCGGACTGGCTCTGCCCCGACCACCTCGACCCCTCGATGGCGACGGTGCGGCTCGGCATGAAGTCCTGGCTGGTGCGCGCGGGCGGGCGCACGATTCTGGTCGACACCTGCATCGGCCAGCACAAGGAGCGTCCGCGTCATCCGGCCTGGCACCGACGTGCGAGCGACCGCCTGCTGCGGGAGCTGTCGCACGCCGGACTTGCCCCGACCGACATCGACCTGGTGCTGTGCACCCACTTGCATGCCGATCACGTGGGCTGGAACACGCGGCTCGAGGACGGGCGCTGGGTGCCGACGTTCCCGCGCGCCCGCTATGCCATGTCGCGGCGGGAGATGGAGGACTGGAGAGCGCGTGCGCGGCATAGCGCGGAGCCGGTCAACCACGGCGCCTTCGCCGACAGCATCCTGCCCGTGGTGGATGCCGGCCTCGCCCTGTTCGTCACCGCCGGTGACGCGCTGGCAGAGGGCGTCACCGTCGAAGCGCTGCCGGGCCATACCGCCGAGCATTTCGGCCTGCACGTGGACCGGCCGCAGGGCGCGGCGCTGTTCTGCGGCGATGCCATCCATTCCCCCGTCCAACTGCTCGTCCCCGAGTGGACGAGCGCCTTCTGCGGAGATCCCGACCTTGCCATCGCCACCCGCATCGCCATGCTCGACCGCGCCGCGCACGAGGGGCTGGAGCTCTATCCCGCTCATTTTCGCGGCGCTGGCAGCCTGCGCATCCGCCGCCACGGCGGCGCCTTCCGGCCCGCCTGACGGTCGCGCCTCGCCGCCCGCCGCGCAGGTCGTGCCCGTGCATGCTAGCGCCGTGGCGCCCGGGACCACCAAGCCAGGGACCACCAAGGAGGCATCGTTGCACACGCTGGAAACGCTGCGGGCGCGCTATGCGACCGAACGGTCGCGCTTCGCGACGCTGGAGGGCATCCCGCTCCACTACACCGACGAGGGCGCGCGCGACCCGGATGCGCCGGTCATCGTGCTGGTCCACGGCTCGTTCCTCGACCTTGCATCCTACGATCCCTGGCTTCCGGCTTTCGCTGGTTACCGCGTGGTGCGCTACGACCGGCTGCGGTGGGGGCTCACCGGGCAGGGCGCCGGGCCGACGATCACCTATGCCGACGAGGAGGCGCTCCTGGCAGCCCTGGTCGCGCACCTTGGTCTCGAACGCTTCGTGCTGGCCGGCTCTTCAAGCGGGGGCATGACCGCCGCGGCCTATGCCGCGCATCACCCGGAGCGCGTCTCCCGGCTCGTGCTCATCAACTTCCCGCTGGGGCACGGGCGCATCAACAATGCCGCGAAAGCCAAGGAGCCTGCTCCGGCGCCGCTCCCGCCGGTGGAGGCGATGCGCAAGCTGCTGGTGGCCAACTTCGCCGAGCCGGGCCTGGTCACCGAAGCGATGGTGTCGCGGTATGGCGAGATGATGGACCGCGAGGATCCGACCGGCGCGATCGCCTCCAGCTACGCGCAGGCGGCGCTGTGGGGCGAAGCGGAGCGGGCGAAGCTGCTGGGCGAGCTGAGCATGCCGACGCTGGTCATGTGGTCGCGCCACAACCGCACGCTGGCGGTCGAGCACGGTGAGGCAGCCTTCGCCGCGGTTGGCGGGCAGGACAAGCAGTTCGTGGTGATCGAGGGCGCGGGCCATATGCTGCCGCTGGAGAAGGGGGAACTCTCGGGCCAGGTGGCGGGCCGGTTCGCCGATGGCGAGGAACTGCCCGCCGCCATTTCCGAGTGACCGCCGAACGCACCGTGCAGGCGCTCGCACCCTGTGGCCGGGCGGTCGACATCGCGCTGCGAGCGCCCGCGCGGCCCGGCGCCGTGGTGGGCGGCATCGTGTTCTCGCACGGGGCCAACGCCTCGCCGGCACGCTACCGGGTGCTGCTGGACCATTGGGCAGGTGCGGGCTTCGCGGTGGCGGCCCCGCTGCACCTCGATTCGGAAGAGCATCCCGCGCGCCTGGTGGACGATCCGCTTCGCGTGCGCCGCACCCGCCTGGAGGACTTCGCCCTATGCGCAAGGCTGCTGTGCGAAGGCGGCGGGGGGCTGCCGCCTGTGCGCCGGCACGTGGCGGCGGGGCACAGCTACGGCGCGCTCGTCGCCCAGGTGGCGGGGGGCGCGCGCCTGGCGAGTGGCGAAGGCGGCTGTGGACCGGCGCCGGCCTGCGTCATCGCGCTCTCCCCGCCGCCGCCGATACCCGGGGTCATCGATGCGCAGGGCTGGAGCGCGTGTCGCGCGCCGATGCTCTGCATCACCGGCACGGCCGACGTGCTGCCGGGCTTCGTCGACGACTGGCGGCTGCACCTCGCCTCCTACGAGGCCGTGGGGCAGGGCTTTGCCGCGGTGTTCGACGGGATGGACCACTATGGCAACGGCGCCTTCGGCCGCCTTCGGCCGGGTCATGGCGATCGCGATGCGAGAATCGCGGCGCTGAACGCGATGGTCACGGCCTTCGCCCGCGCCTGGACGGCGGGTGGCCCAGTGGCGGCGCGGGATTGGGCCGCGCAGGACCTGCCCGGCATACGCTGCTTCGCCCGCCCGGCTTGAGCCCGGCAGTGCAGGCGCTCATGCGCGCGCGGGCGCTGTCTCCCCGGACGGGGCGGCGGGACGGCCCGTGGACAGTTCGGCGCTGATCGCGGCGGCGCAGGTGAGGACCAGTTCGGCGAAACGCTCCACCGCGTCCTCCATCTTCATGGCCGAGGCGAAGAAGGCGAGCGAGATCGCGCCGGCGGGCTGCTCGCCCTCGAACACGGCGGCGGCCAGCGAGGAGGTCTTGCCCGGGTTGCGCGTGAAGCGGTTGAAGCTGCGGGTGGTGTAGCCCTGGCGCCGCACCTGGGCGATGAAGCCGTCATCCTCGATCTGCCCGACGGCGTGCGCCCACTCGGAATTTTCGAGCACGCGCAGCGATGCCACCAGCGCCGCGCGCTTCGCGTCGTCGATCGAGGCGAGGAAGATCAGCCCCGATGCGGTCTCCAGCAGCGGGCTGGCGTAGCCGGGGAAGTACTCGTTGAAGGTCAGCGCGCTCAGCGCATGGGTTGAATCGCGAATCACCATCGAGTGCCCGACGTGAGTGGAGAGCGTGATCGGCCACCCCACCATGCGCGTCAGCTCGACGATGTGCGGGCGTGCCGCTTTCACCAGGCGAGCATCGCCCTGGAAGCCGTGGGCCAGGGTTTGCACCAGCGCCGTGGGCCGGTAGTGGCGGCGGTTCGGCTCGCGCTCGATCAAACCTTCGTGAAGCAGCGACTGGACCAGCCGGGATACCGTCGGAAACGGCAGGCGACAGGTCTTGGCGATGTCCGTCAGCGTCGCCGAGCCGTCCCGGTTGATCGCCTGCAGGACCGCGATCCCGCGCGAAAGCGACCGGATCGGAATGCCGTTGTCCATGGTGTGCGCCCCCGAGATGCTGGCGCCTTGAACGGCGGCCTAGTGCGCGCATCATGCCGATGCTGCGCTGCAATGTCCACCGTGCGGATATCATGCCGCAACGCCGTTCTAACCCGCCGCGGCGCGGCATAGGGAGGATCCATGCCGCGCGGTCGATCGCCGGAACGCTCCACCCCCGAAGAGGACACCATGGCCCAGCCGATCCTGCGCAAGATGCTCGCCGAAGGCCGGTTCGTGACCGCGCCCGGCATCCAGGACATGATCTCCGCCGTCGTCGCCGCGCAGTTCGACTTCGAGGTGGTCTACGGCTCGGGCTACTGGCTCACCGCCTCGGCGCACGGGCTTCCCGATGCGGGCATCGCCTCGGTCACGCAGATGACCGACCGCATGGCGACGCTGGTCCGCTCCTCCAAGGCGGCGGTCATCGCCGATGCGGACACCGGCTTCGGGGGGCTGCTCAACGTCCACCACACGGTGCGCGGGTACGAGGCGGCGGGCGTCACCGCGATCCAGATCGAGGATCAGGAGTTCCCCAAGAAGTGCGGCCACACCCCGAACAAGCGGGTGATCCCGGTGGCGGACATGGCGCGCAAGATCGAGGTCGCCTGCGACGCGCGCTCCTCGGAGGACTTCCTCGTCATCGCCCGCACCGATGCGCGCCAGTCGGAGGGCTACGACGGCGTCATGCGCCGCATGGAGGCCTATGCCAAGGCCGGCGCCGACGTGCTCTTCCCCGAGGCGCTGGTGAGCCAGGAGGAGGTCCGCGCGATCACCGCCGCGTTCGACCTGCCGATGCTCGCCAACATGGCGCACGGCGGGCTCACGCCGATCGTCTCGCCGGCGGAGCTGCAGGCGCTGGGCTATGCCATCGGCATCTACCCGGCGATGGCCTCGCTGACCGCGGCGGCGGCGATGGAGGACGCGTTCCGACGCCTGCGCGCGGGCGAGGCCCCGCGCAACGACGAGATGTTCGACTTCCAGCGCTTCTGCCGCCTGATCGGCTTCGAGGACGTCTGGGCGTTCGAGAAGCGTTGGGCGCAGGACTGACGCCGTGGCGCCCCGCACCCTCTACCAGAAGATCTGGGATGCGCACGTCGTCTCCAGCCGCGAGGACGGCACCAGCCTGATCTACATCGACCGCCACCTCGTCCACGAGGTCAGCAGCGCGCAGGCCTTCGAGGGGCTGCGCCAGGCGGGCCTGCCGGTGCGCCGCACCGACCTGACGCTGGCGATGCCCGACCACAACGTGCCGACCACCCCGCGTGTCGACGCGGCGGGCAGGCCCGTTCCGGTCGCCGACCCGGCCAGCGCCCGGCAGCTCGCCGCGCTGGAGGCCAACGTCGCGCAGTTCGGCGTGCCCTTCTTCACCGCGACCGCGCCCGAGCAGGGGATCGTCCACGTCGTCGGGCCCGAGCAGGGCTTCACGCTGCCGGGTTGCACCCTCGTGTGCGGCGATAGCCACACGGCCGCCCACGGCGCGCTGGGAGCGCTGGCCTTCGGCATCGGCACGACCGAGGTCGAGCACGTGCTCGCCACCCAGACGCTGCGCATGACCCGCGCGCGGGCGATGGAAGTGCGCGTCGAGGGCAAGCTGGGGCACGGCGTCTCGGCCAAGGACGTGATCCTGGCGGTGATCGCCCGCATCGGCGTGGGCGGCGGCATCGGCCACGTCATCGAGTACCGCGGCTCCACCTTCGCGGCGATGAGCATCGAGGAGCGCCTGACGGTCGCCAACATGTCGATCGAGGCGGGCGCGCGCACCGGCCTGTTCGCGCCGGACGAGACCGCCTTCGCCTACCTCAAGGGGCGGCCGATGGCGCCCAAGGGCGAGGCCTGGGACCGCGCCGTCGCGCATTGGCGCACGCTGCGCACCGACGAGGGCGCCGTCTTCGACAAGTCGGTCACCATCGACGCCGCCGCAATCGCGCCGAGCGTGACCTGGGGCACCAATCCCGAGCAGGTGGCGCCGGTCACCGGCCGGGCGCCGCGCCTGGAGGACATCGCCGACGAGGCCCGCCGCGCCGCCGTCGCCCGCGCGCTGGACTACATGGGCATCGCCCCGGGGCAGGCGCTGGCGGAAGTGGCGGTCGATCACGTCTTCATCGGCAGCTGCACCAACAGCCGCATCGAGGACCTGCGTGCCGCCGCCCGGGTGGTGCAGGGTCGCCACCTGTCCGACCGCATCCGCTCCGCGATCGTCGTCCCGGGCTCGGGCCTGGTCAAGCGGCAGGCCGAGGCCGAGGGGCTCGACCGCGTCTTCGTCGAGGCGGGCTTCGAGTGGCGCGAGCCCGGCTGCTCGGCGTGCCTGGGCATGAACCCGGACGTGATCCCGCCCGGGGGACGCTGCGCCTCCACCTCCAACCGCAACTTCGTCGGGCGCCAGGGCCCCGACGCGCGCACCCACCTGATGAGCCCGGCGATGGCCGCCGCAGCCGGCGTCGCCGGCCGGCTCGCCGACGTTCGCGAGTTCCTCGGAGAGCCGGCATGACCCTGACCCGCGTCGAGGGGCGGGCCTACCCGCTCGGCCTCAGCAACGTCGACACCGACCAGATCATCGGGTCGGATTGGCTCAAGACGATCAGCAAGGCCGGCCTCGGCGCCGGCGCCTTCGACGCGCTGCGGGCGGGCGGGGTGAGCGTGTTCGACGATCCGCGCTGGAAGGGCGCCGAGATCCTCGTCGCGGGCGCGAACTTCGGCTGCGGGTCGAGCCGCGAGCATGCCGCCTGGGCGATCGCCGACATCGGGATCCGGGTGGTCCTTGCCCCCAGCTTCTCGGACATCTTCTCGGGCAACGCGTTCAAGAACGGCATCCTCACCGCCGTGATCGACGAGGCCGCCCTGGCGCCGCTGATGCGCGCGGCGCAGGCCGAGGGGGCGGCGGGCGTGATCGCCGTCGACCTGGTCGAACAGCGGGTGGAGACCGCACAGGGTGCGTCCTGGCCCTTCCGCATCGACCCCTTCCGCCGCGAATGCCTGATCGAAGGCCTCGACGAGATCGCGCTGACCCGCACCGAGGACGCCGCCATCGCTGCGCACGAGGCGCGCATCGCCGCCGCCGAGCGATGGCTCGCGCGCACGGCCTGAACCCGACCCCCCGGCTCCACCCCTGAGGGCCCCCGGGCCCTCGACACGGAGAATGAGATGACGACCACTCGCAGCAAGGACAGGCAGGGCTACCGGATGAAGTTCGGGGTGCTCGGCCCCTCGACCAACACCATCGTCCAGCCCGACTTCGACGACCTGCGCCCGCGCGGCGTGACCAACCACTACGCCCGCATCCACGTCGACAACGCCCAGGCGGTCTCCAACGACAGCTTCATGGCCGGTGCGTGGAAGATCAGCGAGATGACGCACGACGCGGTGCGCCGGGTGCTGACCTGCGAGCCGAACTACCTGGTCATGGGCATGTCGGCGGTGACGTTCTTCAACGGCGCGGAAGGCGGCCGCAAGTGGCGCGAGCAGGTCGAGGATGTCTCGGGCCTGGGTGTCTCCACCGGCGCCGAGGCGGTGGTCGCCGCGCTGGAGACCTACGGCGGCATCAAAAAGGTGGCGTTCGTCTCGCCCTACTTCCCCACCGCCAACGCGGAGGTGAAGAACTTCCTCTCGGACTACGGCTACGAGACCGTGCGCGACGTCGCGCTGCAGCGGCCGAGCTGGATCGCCATCGCCGAGACCACCGAGCAGGACCTGCGCGCGGCGTTCCACCAGCTCGAGGGCGACGACGTCGACGCGCTCATCCAGGTCGGCACGAACCTCGACTGCATGCGCTTCGCCGCGGCGGCGGAGACGTGGCTGGCCAAGCCGGTGATCGCCATCAACACCGCCACCTACTGGCACGCGCTGCGGCGCAACGGGATCGACGACCAGATCGACGGCTTCGGCCGCCTGATGGCCGAGTTCTGACCACTTTCGATTTTTGAACCGGCGCCCGGTCGTTCCGGCCGGGCCAAGGAGAACAGGGAAATGACGATTACCAAGCGGGTGCAGGTCGTGGTCGCGGGAGCCGGGCCGGTTGGCTCCGTCGCCGCGATGTATCTGGCGATGAACGGCGTGGACGTGATCCTCGCCGAGACCGGCGCGGACTGCGCGGCCGACCTGCGCGCCTCCACGTTCCATCCGCCGACGCTGGAGATGCTCGACCAGCTCAAGGTCACCGACTACCTGATGGGGATGGGCCTGAAGTCGCCCGTCTACCACTGGCGCGATCGCAAGTCCGGCGAGATCTATCCCTTCGACTTCGCGGAGCTGGCCGGCGACACGCGCTATCCCTTCCGCCTGCAGTGCGAGCAGTACCACCTCTCGCGCAAGCTGTCCGACCGCCTGGCGGAGGAGCCCAACGCCGAGGTGCTGTTCAACCACCGCCTGGTGTGGTTCCAGCAGGACGACGACGGCGTGGACGTCGCGCTGGAGACCCCGACCGACCTCGTGAAGGTCCGGGCCGACTACCTGATCGGCGCCGACGGCGCGAGCTCGATCGTGCGCAAGTGGCTCGGCATCGAATTCGACGGGTTCACCTATCCCGAGCGCTTCCTGTGCCTGTCGACGGCGCAGGAGATCCGCGACGAGATCCCGGACCTCGCCTACGTCAACTACGTCTCCGATGCCGACGAGTGGATGGTGCTGCTGCGCGTGCCCACGCTGTGGCGCGTGCTGGTGCCGGCCAACGAGGAGACCACCGAGGAGCTCCTGTCCGACGAGAAGAAGAACCGCGTCTTCAGCGGCTTCCTCAAGGACGGCGAAAGCGTGGAGACGCGCCACCGCACGATCTACCGCGTCCACCAGCGCGTCGCCAAGCAGTTCCGCCAGAACCGCGTGCTGCTGGTGGGCGATGCCGCGCACCTCAACAACCCGCTCGGCGGCTTCGGCATGAACAGCGGCGTCCACGACGCGTTCAACTTGTGCGAGAAGCTGGTCGACGTGCTCAAGGGCGCGGACGATGCCGTGCTCGACGTGTTCGAGCGCCAGCGCCGTACCGTCACGCATGCCTTCACCCAGCAGCAGACCATCGAGAACATGGAAATCATGCGCGGTGGCCAGAGCGAGGCGCATGCCCGCCGCCGCGACAAGATGCAGGCCCTGCTCAACGACGACGACGCACGCCGCAAGTACCTGCTGCGCCAGTCGATGATCGCGAGCCTGCAGGACGCCGCGGCCATCGCGTGACGCCGCTCCGGCGCGCCGTGCCTGCGGCGCGCCGCGAGATGCAGGCTGATGCCGGAGCCGCCTAGGACGCGCTCTTCGCGCGCCGGGCGCTCCGGGTCTTGCGGGCGGCCGGCGCGAGTTCGACCCAGACCGGCGCGTGGTCGCTGGTCTTCTCCCAGCCGCGGGGCCGCCGATCGACGTCGGCGTCCACCAGCCTGGCGGCGGCGGCCGGGTTCAGCAGGATGTGGTCGATGCGCAGGCCCGCATCGCGCTCGAAGGCGCCGCGCCAGTACTTCCAGAAGGTGTAGATCGTCTCGTCCGGGTGCATGTGGCGCAGGGCGTCGGTCCATCCCTGCTCCAGCAGCCGGGCGTAGGCAGCCTTCACTTCCGGCGCGAAGAGCGCATCGTCGCGCCACCGCTCGGGCACGTAGACGTCGCGGTCGGTGGGCATCACGTTGAAGTCCCCCGCGATCACCACCGGCGCGTCCAGCGCCACCAGCTCGGCCAGGTGCGCATGCAGCCGCTCGAACCAGCGCAGCTTGAAGTCGAACTTCGGGCCGGGCCGCGGGTTGCCGTTGGGCAGGTAGAGGCCCGCCACCAGCACCCCGCCGACCGCGGCCTCGATATAGCGGCTCTGCTCGTCCAGCGGATCGCCGGGAAGACCGCGCCGGGTCTCGTGCAGCGTGCCCGAGCGGCTGAGGATCGCCACGCCGTTCCAGCGGCTCTGCCCGTGCCAGATCGCCTCGTAGCCCGCCTCGCGCAGCGCCGCTTCGGGGAACTTGTCCTGCGGCGCCTTGAGTTCCTGCAGGCACACCACGTCGGGCCGGGCGAGCGCAAGCCAGCGCAGCAGCACGGGCAGGCGGCCGTTGACGCCGTTGACGTTGTAGGTGGCGATCCTCACCGGCCGGGCTCCTCGCCCGCGGGTTCCAGCGGGGCGGCGAAGCGGTAGCTCGCCTGCGCCAGGCCCATGCGCCGGAAGAAGCCGTGCGCGTTGCGGATCTCGATGTCGCTCATCACTTCCAGGGCGGTGCAGCCGGCGCCCGGCAGCGCGGCGCGCACCGCATCGAGCAGGGCCCGGCCGACGCCGCGGCGCCGCTCGCGCGCGGCGACGAAGAGGGTCGAGAGGCGACCCACCGGCGGACGATGGAGCGCCGGCACCACGCTCCAGGCGGCGCAGCCCACGATCGCCCCGCGCCGCGCCAGGACCAGCCCGCTGCCCGGGCGGAGCAAGGCGGCGATCCGCGCCTCCAGCGCCGCCTCGGAGGACGCGAGGCCGGCAGCGGACAGGAACTGCGCCAGCGCCGCCACGTCGGCGCGCTTGCCGGGTCCGATCCGCAGCGGCTCCGGTTGCGGCTTCGGCTCTGGGGAAGGTTGCGGGGAGGGCTTGGGGGGCGGCGGGGCTGCGCGGGCGGGCTGCGTACGGCGCGGCTTGCGCGGCGCCGGGGCCGTCGCTGCCGCTGCCGCTGCCGCCCGGCGCCGTCGTCGGGCTGGAGGCTCCGCAGGCGCGGGCGGGGCCGTCTTCCGGGAAGGGGGGGCAGCCGGGCCGAGCGCGGCGGACTTGCGCCAGGTATCGACCTCGCCGCTGCGCAGGAACGCCGCGACTTGCGCGGCGCTGGCGGTCAAGCCGTCCGGACCGAAGCCGAAGACGGGCTTGCCCTCGCCATCCGCCAGCCCGAGCTTGCCGTAGTCCCCGACCCCCGGCTTGCGCCGGCGCGAGCGCACGAGCCGGAAGCCGCGGTGCGCGGCGGCTTCGCGCAGGTCCTCGTCCGAAGGCGTTTCCATCCTCGACGAACCCCCCGCGCGCGGCAAGGTTTCGTGGGGCGGCGCTTGCCGGGCCCGCCTGCGATCAGGACTGGCCGTCCGCCGCCAGGCGGCGCGTGGCGGCGGCGTCGATCAGGTCGCGCACCCGCTCCGCCAGCTCGGACGAGGTGAAGGGCTTGGCGAGCAGGGGCGCCTCCGGGTCGATGCGCTCGGCCGGAGAGATGGTGTTGCCGGTGTAGCCGCTGGTGAACAGCATGCCGAGCCCCGGCCGGCGCCGCCGCAGCTCGTCCCCCAGGTCCTTGCCCGACATGCCGGGCATGACCACGTCGGTGAAGACGAGGTCGATCGTCGATCCCACCTCTTCCAGCGTGCGCAGCGCGGTGGGGCCGTCGGACGCCTCGATCACCCGGTAGCCGAGCTCGCGCAGGATCTCGGCCGAGAAGGCGCGCACCTCGTCGTCGTCCTCGACCACCAGGATGGTCTCGCCGCGGCCGCTGCGCTCGTCCACCGCCAGCGTCTCGGCCTCCTCGCCCTCCACCAACGTGCCGACGAAGCGGGGCAGGTACATCTCGACGCTGGTGCCGCGGCCTTCCTCGGAGTGGAGCACGACGTGCCCGCCCGACTGCTTGACGAAGCCATAGACCTGGCTGAGCCCGAGCCCGGTGCCGCGGCCCACTTCCTTGGTGGTGAAGAATGGTTCGAACACGCGGGTCAGGTGCTCGGGCGGCATCCCGCAGCCGGTGTCGCTGACGGTCAAGAGGACGTAGCTGCCCGGCGGAACGTCACCCTGGCTGGTTTCGATGCGCGCGTTCGCGGTGGTGATCCGCAGCGTCCCGCCCGCCGGCATGGCGTCGCGCGCGTTGACCGCCAGGTTGATGAGCGCGTTCTCCATCTGGTTGGGGTCGGCCTCCACCGGCCAGAGCCCGGGCGTGCCCGCCACGTCCAGCTTCACCAGCTCGCCCAGGGCCCGGTTGAGCAGCTCGGACATGCCCGCGACCAGGGTGTCGAGGTCCAGCGGCTCGGGCGACAGCGGCTGCCGCCGCGCGAAGGCGAGCAGGCGCTGGGTCAGCGCCGCGGCGCGCTCCGCGCCCTTCATGGCATTGCCGATCGAGCGTCGGGCCCGCGCCGTTCCCTCGCCGTCGCCCAGCACCCGCGCGGCGATGTCGAGATTGCCGGAGATGACCGTCAGCAGGTTGTTGAAGTCGTGCGCGATGCCGCCGGTCAGCTGGCCGACCGCTTCCATCTTCTGCGACTGGCGCAGTCTCTCCTCCACGGCGCGGCGTTCGGTGAGGTCGCGGGTGATCTTGGCGAAGCCGATCAGCGTGCCCTCTTCGTCGCGGATCGCGTCGACCACCACGCTGGCCCAGAATTCCGTCCCGTCGCGGCGCAGGCGCCAGCCTTCGGCCTCGAACTTGCCGGTGCGGCGCGCGGTCTCCAGCGTGCGCGCGGGCATTCCGGCTTCGCGGTCGCGCGGGGTGTAGAATGTGGAAAGGTGGCGGCCGACGATTTCCTGCGCGGTGTAACCCTTGATCCGCTCCGCGCCGGCGTTCCAGTTGGTGATGTAGCCGTCGGCGTCGAGCATGTAGATCGCGTAGTCGCTCACCCCGTCGACCAGGATGCGGAAGCGGCGCTCGCTCTCCTCCAGCTGCTCGAAGGCGGCGCGGATCTCTTCCGTGCGCTGCTCGATGCGGCGCTCCAGCGTGGCGTTGAGATCGCGCAGCTCGGATTCGGCGAGGCGGCGCGCGCCCAGTTCGTTCTCGGAGACCTGGTTCAGCCGCGCGTTGTCGATTGCGATGGCGGCGTGGCCCGCCATGCCCAGCAGCACGCTCTCGTGCTCCTGGTTGAAGACGCCTTCGCGGTGGTGGCCGAAGAACAGGCCGCCATGCACTTCGCCGCTGCGCGAGACGACGGGCACGGCGAGATAGCTGGTGACGGGCAGATGCCCCTCCGGCATGCCCTGGCGCGGCGCGTTGTGGCCGTAGCGCGGATCGAGGCGGATATTGTCGGAGCGCACCACCGCCTCGCCGCCGAAAGTGGGGGCGAAGACCGCCGTGTTGCGTGGCATCGGGAACGCGGCGAAGCTCTCGCGCGGGACGCCCGAGAGGCTGTAGAGCATGTAGCTCTCGCCTCGCTCGTCGACCAGGTTGTAGAAGAAGGCGCCGAACTCGGCCCCGGTGAGCTCCACCCCGGCATCGGTGATCAATTGCACGACGCGGTCGATGTCCCGCTCGGCGGCGACCGCGGCGGCGGTGCGGTTCAGGACCTCGAAGGAATCGTGAAGCGCGACGTTGCCGAGCGCGATGCCGATGTTGCCCCCCAGCAGCTGCAGCAGCTGCAGCGCGTCGGGCGGGGGAGCCCCGGTACGCGCCCAGTAGGCGCCGATGGCGAAGCTCGCGCCGCCGGTGCGGACAGGTACCATGACCATGCTCCGCACGAAAGTGTCTCGATAGAGCGCGTGCGGCACCCGCTCGTCGGTATAGATGTCCGGGATCACCGCGGCTTCGCCGTTGCGCATGACCCAGCCCGAGACGCAGTCGGACAGCGGGAACGACTGGCCGGCCCAGAGCGGCCCCACGCCATCCTCGGCGATGTAGGCGCAGCGGTCGGCCTCGCAGCGCACGAACGCGATCCCGTCCGCGCCGACGATCTCGCGGGCGGAGGAGCGGACAACCTCGACCACTTCGTCGAGCGTGCGCACGCGGGCAAGCCGCTCTGCCACCGCGAACAGCGCCGGCCACTTCGCAGAGACGGAATCCACCGACGCTCCCTCAATCATGCTCGTTTGCGTTCGCTCCCCGAGGGGCGCACCATAGCTTGCGCCTGCCGGGGTGCAAAGCCCTTGCGCAGATCGCTGCTGCGCGGCGCGAATGGCACGCCGACAGCGTCTTCTGGTCGACGACAGCCTTCAGTGCCGGAGCGTCGGCTCATCCTTTCGGCGCGCCGTGCGTGCGCCCGTCACCGGAGCGGGGCGGCTGCCCTCGGCCTCGCCGCTGAGCCGCCCGAGCACGCCCGTGGCGAGCGCCCCCACCGCGGAGAGCAGCAGCGGCTTGAGTGTGTGCGCGGGAACTTCCTTGAGCGCGGCATTGATGGTGGAGCGCAGGTCCTTGGGGATCTTCACGCCCATCAGTCGCTTCGGGAGTTTGACCGAACCTTTTTTCTTCTTCTTGCTCACGGGCTCACCTTCCAAGACTCAAGAGCGCGCCCGCAAGGGGAAGCACCCGGTCTCAGGGAACGTGCAGGGGGTGCCCGTGTTCCCGTCGCCCTTCCAGGAAGGAGGCCGAGGTTCGCCATCACAGGCGAAAGCCGCCGCTCGCCTCGATGTTCTGCGCCGTGACCCAGCGCCCGAGCGGCGAGGCGAGGGCATAGACGATGTCGGCGATCTCCTCGGGCGTGCCGAAGCGGCGCAGCGCCGTCGCCTCGGTCACCTGGCGCGCGGCCTCGGGATCCTCGGTGACGTGCGCGTTGGTCTCCCCTGCGGTGAAGCCGGGCGCGACCGAGTTCACCGTGATCCCCCGCGGGCCGAGCTCGGCCGCGAGCACGCGGGTGAACGCATCCACCGCCGCCTTGGCCATGGTATAGACGATGATCCCGGGATCGGTGAGCCGCGAGCCGGTCGAGGACAGGTTGACCACCCGGCCCGAGGCGGCAAGCCGGCCGTGCAGCGCGCGCGTCAGGAAGAAGGCGGCGCGCACGTTGTTGCCGAAGGCCTGGTCGAACGCGGCCTCGTCCACATCCAGGATGCGGCCGTAGTCGCCGCCGCCGATGTTGTTGACCAGGATGTCGAGCTGCCCCGCGCCGGTTCGTGCCGCCAGCTCCTCGTCCAGCCGGGCCGCCAGTTGCTGCGCCCCCGCGATCCCGCCGAGCCGCGCCTGGACCGCGAAGGCCTGGCCGCCCGCGGCGGCGATGCGCGCCACCGTCTCCTCCGCCGCCACCCGGTTCTCGGCGTAGTTGACCGCCACCAGCGCGCCCGCCGACGCGAGCCTTTCGGCGATCGCCCGGCCCAGCCCGCGGCTTGCACCCGTGACGAGCGCGGTCTTGCCTGTCAGTTCCACGGCTACTCCCCCCAACGCCCCAGTCTTGCGCGGAAGCCTGGTGCGGTTCGGGTCGCCCGGCAAGCGGCACGGGTTGACCTGGGACGCAACCTCCCGCGTCCCGGGGCTGCATGCTCCGCTCCGGTGGGGCGGCACCAAACCGCCGCTGCGGCGTTAACCCCGCGGCGGCCTGACGCCGTTCCCTCCATGACGGCCTGACGAGAGGCAACGCAATGACCATCACCGTGAACGGCGTGGCGGCGCCGCTGCCCGAAGATCCGCGCGTATCGCTGCTCGACCTGCTGCGGGAGACGCTGCTGCTGCCCGGCACCAAGAAGGGCTGCAACCAGGGTGCCTGCGGGGCCTGCACCGTGCTGGTCGACGGTGAGCGGATCCTCTCGTGCCTGGCGCTGGCGGTACAGTTCGAGGGCCGCTCGGTCACCACCGTGGAGGGGCTGGGCGCCCCGGGCTCGCTGCATCCGCTGCAGGAGGCGTTCGTCGAGCACGACGGCTTCCAGTGCGGCTACTGCACGCCGGGCCAGATCTGCTCCGCCATCGGCATGGTCGAGGAGGTTCGCCGCGGCGTCCCCAGCCACGTCACGGCCGACCTTGCGAACGACGCCGTCACCCTCACCCCCGAGGAGCTGCGCGAACGGATGAGCGGCAACCTGTGTCGCTGCGGCGCCTACAACGGGATCGTCGCCGCCATCCGGTCCACCTTCGCGGAGGCCGCCGAATGAACCCGTTCCGCTACGATCGCGCCGCCGACGCGGCCGACGCCGTGCGCCGCGGCGGCGCCGAGGGTGCGCGCTATCTCGGGGGCGGGACGAACCTCGTCGACCTGATGCGCGAGACGATCGAGCGTCCGGCGGCGCTGGTCGACGTCACGGGCCTGTCGGCTGCGATCGAGGAGCAGCCTGACGGCGGCCTGCGGATCGGCGCGGCGGCGCGCAACACCGCGGTGGCGGAGCACCCGCTGGTGCGCCGGCGCTATCCCGTGCTGACCCGCGCCATCGTCGCCGGGGCGAGCGCGCAGATCCGCAACATGGCGACCACCGGCGGCAACCTGCTCCAGCGTACGCGCTGCACCTACTTCTACGACGACGCGGCATCGCGCTGCAACAAGCGCCGCCCGGGGCAGGGCTGCGATGCGCGCGAGGGGTTCAACCGCGATCACGCGATCCTCGGCGCCTCGCCCGCCTGCGTCGCGGTCCATCCTTCGGACATGTGCGTGGCGCTGGCAGCGCTCGATGCGCAGGTCCACTTGCGCAGCGGCGCGGGCGAGCGGACGCTGCCGCTGGTGGATTTCCATCGCCTGCCGGGGGACCGGCCGGACATCGAGACGATGCTGGAGCCGGGAGAGCTGATCACCGCGATCGCGCTGCCGCCGCTGCCCCCCGCGGCGCGCTCGACCTATCGCAAGGTCCGCGACCGGTCGAGCTACGCCTTCGCGCTGGTCTCGGTCGCCGCCGTGCTCGAAGTGGAGGACGGGCGCATCCGCGACGTGCGCCTGGCGCTGGGCGGCGTGGCGCACAAGCCCTGGCGCGCGCACGCCGCGGAGGAGATGCTGCGCGAAGGGCCGGCCACGGCGCAGGCCTTCGCCGCGGCGGCCGAGGCAGAGCTCGCCGCGGCCGAGGGCCTGAAGGACAACGGCTTCAAGATCGAGCTGGCGCGCCGGACCATCGCCGCCGTGCTCACCGAACTTGCGGGAGACGCGGCATGAGCATCTTCGAGGACGGCAAGCAGATCGTGCAAGGCCTGGTGCAGGGCGCCATGGGCAAGGCTGTGGCGCTGGCACCCGACAGCTGGATCCCGGGCGGCGAGCCCGATCCCCTGATCCGCGCGCGGCATGGCCATGTCGGGCGTCCGCTCTCGCGCCTGGACGGGCCGCTGAAGGTGTCCGGCAAGGCGCCCTTCGCCGCCGAGTTCCCGATGGACGGCATGGTCTATGCGGCGCTGGCGTTCAGCACCATCGCCAAGGGGCGCATCACCGCGATCGACACGCAGGCGGCGGAAGCCGCGCCCGGCGTGCTGGGGGTCATGACCTATCGCAATGCGCCTCGACTGGCGCCGCCTCCGGTGTTCCTGTCCAACTCCAAGGCGGCCGGGGGCGACAACCTGCCGGTGATGCAGGACGCGACGATCCACTGGAACGGCGAGCCGGTGGCGGTGGTGCTGGCCGAGACGCAGGAGCAGGCGGATCACGCCAAGTCGCTGATCCGGGTCGAGTACCAGGCGGACCCCGCAGTGACGGGCTTTGCCGAGGCGCGGGCGCGCGGTACGCGGACCGGGCTGTTCATGGGCCAGCCGCTGCACAACACCAAGGGAGATGCCGAGAAGGCTTTGGCGGAGGCGGACGTGCGCATCGACGCGACTTACACGACGCCGCGCCACACCCACAATCCGATCGAGCTGCACGGCGTCACCGCCGCCTGGGAGGGCGACACGCTGCGCATCCACGATGCCTCGCAGCTCGTCGCCCACACCTCCTGGTCGATCTCGCAGATGTTCGGCATCGACGAGGACAAGGTGGTGATCACATCGCCCTTCGTCGGCGGCGGGTTCGGCAGCAAGTGCCTGTGGCAGCACCAGGTGCTGGCCGCGGCAGCGGCGAAGTTCGCCGGGCGGCCGGTGCGTCTCGTGCTGTCGCGGGAAGGGGTCTACAGGATCGTCGGGGGGCGCTCGCTCACCGAGCAGCGGGTGGCACTCGGCGCGTCGCGCGACGGCACGCTCAAGGCGCTGATCCACACCGGCGCCACGGCGAAGACCGCCAACAACGTGCTGCCCGAGCCGTTCATCATGCCCACGCGCAGCGCCTACGCGGTCGAGGCGATGGAGCTGGACGTGCAGACGGTCGAGCTAGACATGCTCTCCAACACCTTCATGCGGGCGCCGGGCGAGGCGGTTGGCACGTTCGCGCTGGAATGCGCGATGGACGAGCTGGCCGAGGCGCTGGACATGGATCCGATCGCGCTGCGCCTGCGCAACGAGCCGGAGAAGGACCCCTCCACCGGACTGCCATTCTCTTCCCGCCACATCGAGGAGGCGTGGCGAAGCGGGGCCGAGCGCTTCGGGTGGAAGGACCGCAACCCGCGCCCGGGCCAGCGCCGCGAGGGCGAGTGGCTGGTGGGCATGGGCTGCGCCACGGCGACTTATCCCTACTACCGCATGGCCGGAGGCGCCGCGCGGATCACGCTCGCCGCGGACGGACGTGCGACGATCGACATCGCTGCGCACGAGATGGGAATGGGCACCTCCACCGTGCAGACGCAGGTGACCGCCCAGAGGCTCGGCCTCGAACTGGACGCGGTGACCTTCAACTACGGCGATTCGACCCTGCCGGGCGTGGTCCTTGCCGGCGGCTCGCAGCAGACCGCCGCGATCGGCGCCTCGGTCGGCGCGGCGCACGGCGAGCTGGTGAAGAGCCTGCTCGGGATCGTCGGCAACGATTCACCCCTGGCCGGGCTGAAGCCCGAGGAGGTCGAGAGCCGCGACGCGGGGCTCGGCAAGCGCGACGATCCCGCGCGGCACGAAAGCTACGCCTCGATCCTCGCGCGAGCCGGCCGCTCCGCGCTGAGCGTCGAGGCGCAGGCACCTGCGCCGCTGGAGACGCAGCACTGGTCGATGCACAGCCACGGTGCGATGTTCTGCGAAGTGCGCGTGAACGCGGTCACCGGCGAGCCGCGCGTCACGCGCTTTCTGGGATCGTTCGACTGCGGCCGGATCCTCAACCCGAAGACCGCCGCCAGCCAGTTTCGCGGCGGCATCATCATGGGGCTCGGCCTGGCGTTGATGGAAGAGACCGAGTTCGACGAGCGGACCGCGCGCATCATGAACCCCAGCCTTGCCGAATACCACGTGCCGGTTCACATGGACGTGCCGGAACTCGACGTGATGTGGACCGACATCCCGGACCCCAGAACCCCGATGGGCGCGCGCGGCATCGGCGAGATCGGCATCACCGGAACCGGCGCGGCCGTCGCCAACGCCATCTACAACGCCACGGGCAAGCGCGTGCGCGACCTGCCGATCACGCTGGACAAGCTGCTCTGAGAAAGCGCGCGGCCGGTCGCCGTGCGTGCTCAGAGCCCGGTAAAGTCGCGGAACCACGCGACGAAGCGCGGGACGCCGTCCTCGATCCTCGTCGCCGGTGCATAGCCGGTGGCGCGAGTGAGCGCGGCGATGTCGGCGTAAGTCGCGGGGACATCGCCTGGCTGCATCGGCAGGAGGTTGAGCCGGGCCTTGCGCCCGCAGGCATCCTCCAGCACCGCGATGAGGCGCATCAGGTGCTCGGAGCGGTGATTGCCGATGTTGTAGAGCGCGTGCGGCTTGGCGCTGCCCCCGGCCTTCACGGTGCCGTCGTCCGCCGGCGGGCGATCGAGGCAGGCGAGCACGCCCGCGACCACATCGTCGATGTAGGTGAAGTCACGGTGCATCTCGCCGTGGTTGTACACGTCGATCGCGCGGTCCTGGAGGATGCGCTCGGCGAACTTCCACATGGCCATGTCGGGACGCCCCCAGGGACCGTAGACGGTGAAGAAGCGCAGCCCCGTCAGCGGCAGTCGGAACAGATGGGCATATGTCTCGCTCATCAGCTCGTCCGCCCGCTTGGTGGCGGCGTAGAGCGAGATCGGATGGTCGGTGCGGTCCTCCACCGCGAAGGGCAGGCTGGTGTTGCCGCCGTAGACCGAGCTGGAACTGGCATAGACCATGTGCCGCACCGCGCGCGCCCGGGCCAGTTCCAGCATGTTGACGTGGCCGGCGAGGTTGGAGGCGACATAGGCCTGCGGGTTGTCGAGCGAATAGCGCACGCCCGCCTGCGCTCCGAGATGGACGATGGCGTCGAACGGATGCGGAGCCAGTGCTGCGGTGAGCGCGTCCATGTCGGCGAAGTTGAGCCGCAGGAACCGGAACAGGCCGCCGCCGCGCGCCTCGGCCTGCGCGACCCGCGCCTGCTTGAGTGCGGGCGAATAGTAGTCGCCAAGATTGTCGATGCCGATCACGGGCTGGCCGCGGGCCATCAGCGCCTCTGCCACGGCGGCGCCGATGAACCCGGCCGCACCCGTGACCAGTACCGTACCTTGCGCCGTCATCGTCGTCTCCAACTGCTGTGCCGCGTCGCGGGTCGCGAGCCGGCTCTAGGCGATAAAGGTGGACCAGGCGCTAACGTCAGAACGATCTGCGCAGGCTCGCTCCCGCCGCGGTGATGTTCCCTGCCATCACGCCGAAGCTGCGCGTGGCGAAGAGGTCCAGGGTGAGCGTGGCTCCCAGCCGCATGCTGGTGGTGGCGCCGGCTTCGGTCCAGCCGTCGGCATAGTGCTTGCTGTCGAGCAGCACGGGCTGCGCGGGATCGGTGCCGGCTCGGCGCCGCAGCGCGGAGACGCCGTTGCTGGTCCAGTTGCGCGAGACGGACAGCCCGACGTAGTGGACGTCGCGAGGACCGAAGGCGTGGTCGACCCGGATGGCGGCGTTGGCCGACCATGTTGGCTCGCGCGTCTCCAGGTCTCTCAGGCCCGAGCCGGTGGGCGCGGGGCGGAGCAGCCGGCCATTGGCGAACGAACCCGCCACGGTGGGCGTCAGGAAGAGGTCCTGCGCCAGGGGCAGCACCCGGCCAAGATCACCGCCGGCCGCGAAGTAGGGGCTGCCCGTGGCGCCGGTGCTGGCGCGGCTGCCCGCGCTCGTGCTGATGCGTCCGTAGTCCTGCCAGCCGTAGCTCACCCAGCCGTCCACGACCCAGTTCGCGAAGTTGCCCCCGGCGCCCAGCGTGCCGACCAGGTAGTCCGAGGGGAGCGCGACATCGGCCTGCAGCAGGGTTCCGTGGTAGCGCATCACGCCGGCGCGGACATAGCCCCGGCCGATGCCGCGGGTGAGGCTGAGCGACTGCCAGCCGCCGTCGGGACCATCGTCGCGCGCGCTGACGCCCGCCGAGGCCGCCGCGTTCCACAGCGGTTCGGCCGCGGCGGTCGATGCCGCAACCGTCTGAGCCGGCGCGTCGGCCGCCGCCTCCTCCTCCTCGGCGCAGAAGGCCGGGGCAGGAGCGGCAGCGAGCAGGGCGGCCAGGGCAGGCTTGCGCCACGGCAATCGCATCAGGCCGCCTGTCGCAGTGTGGGATCGAACGCCGCGGGGACGGCGAAGCGGGCCACGAAGCCGGCGTCGTCGTGCGCGAAGGAAACGTCTCCGCCGTGCGCCCGCGCGATCGAGCGGCACACGGCGAGCCCGAGCCCGCTGCCGGTGCGACCGGAACGGCGCGCGGTCTCGCTGCGGTAGAACGGCTCGAACGCGCGGTCGAACTCCTCTTCCGGAATGCCGGGGCCGGCGTCGACGATCTCCGCGACCGCCTCTCCCGCGACGAGCGAGACGCGCACCTTGGCGCTGCGCCCGTACTTGACCGCGTTCTCGAGCAGATTGCCGAGCAGGCGGCGGATGCCGACGGGGTCGACTTCGACGGGGATGTGGAGGTTGCGCTCGATCTCCACGTCGGCCCCCACCAGCCGCCAGTCCGCCACGCTGCCCGCCACGAGATCGGCGAAGTCCAGGCGCTCGCGCGGGCCGGGGGTCGAGGCATCCCGGATGAAGGCGATGACCTGGCTGATCATCGCCTCCATCTCGGTCACTTCCTTCAGCAACCCCTCGCGCTGGTCGTCGGGGACATCCTCGATGCGGAAGCGCAGGCGGGTGAGGGGGGTGCGCAAGTCGTGGCTGATGGCACCGACCATCGCGGTGCGGTCGTCGACGAAGGCGCGCAGGCGGTGGCGCATCTGGTTGAAGGCATTGGCGGCGCGCCCGATCTCGGCGGGGCCGGAGAGCGGGAGGATGGTGGCCGAAGGATCGCGGCCGAGCTGCTCCGCCGCACGCGCGAAGTCGCGCAGCGGCACGACGATGCGCCGCGCGAAGAGCCACGCCAGCGGACTGACAATGGCGAGCGAGAGCGCGAACCAGAGCATCACGCGGCGTTGCCACGCGTTGGGGAACGGCTCGGCCCGCGGGGCGACGGCCACCCAGCTGCCGTCCGCACGGCGGGCAGCGGCCACGAAGTCGCCCTCGATGAACGGCGGGGACGCCATGGCGAAGACGGACCTGGCGGACCGGCGGAAGGGGATCGGCTGCGGTGTCGCGCGGGGGGCGGACACCGCCTGGGGCGCCCGGGCCGCCGTCGGCGCGGGGAGCGGCGCAGCGGCCGCCAGGCTCGGCACGCTCGCGGGGGGCTGCGCCGGTGCGTTGGTCGGCATCGCGGGCGAGCGAGGGGTTCGCTCCACCGTCTCCACGTCATCGACGGGGCGCGGCGGAACGATCGCCGGGACGGGAGCGGGAATGGCGGGGAGCACGGATAGGCCGCCGGGCCCCGCCCCCTGCAAGGCGCCGGCTCGCGCCACGCCGGGACCCTCGGGAGCGCCGCGCCCGCCGCTCCCGGATCCGGGCTGCCCGGAGGGGGCGGGGCCTCCCGGCCTGTCCTGCCCTGTCGCCGGAACGGGCCCGCCGCCCGGCCGGGCGCTACCGACGGCGCCGCCTTGCGGCTGCGACGGGCGGGGCATGGCGGTGCTCGGTTGCGAGGGGGGGCGACCTGCAGGCATGCCACCGCCCGGGAAGCTCCCGCCCGGCATGCGGCCGCCCGGAAATCCCCCGCCGGGCATGCCTGCGGGGCCGGGTCTGCCGCCCGGCGGCGGCCCACCGGGGATCGCCTGGGCCTGTGCGGTCTCCACCAGGAGCGAGCCCAGTCCCATGGTTCCGCGCGTTTCCGCCGCCAGCGGCGAGCGCGCTCCGGCCGGCGCCGCCACGCCGCCCACCGGCAACTGGGTGTAGAACGCCAGGACGATGTCTTCCGCCGGGCGGTGCAAGCGACGGGCAAGCGCCTCGCGCGAGGATTCGGAGACCAGCCAGCCCTGGCCGGAGACGTCGGGCGGCCCCAGCATCGTCTTGCGCTCGAGTCGGTCGAGGGCGCCGTCGCCCGCCAGCGCCGCGGCCACTTCGTCCATGTTCCACCGTGCTGTCGGCTGCGGCGGCAGCAGCACGGTGAGGGCCAGGGTCACCAGTTGGGCAGCAAGCAGCACGCAGACGAGCACGGCGATCAGCTGCATCGCCAGCGGCATGCCGAGCCGGCGCGGGAGAGGGGGAGGGATCATGGCGCCTGCTTTGGCACGCCGGACGCGCGGTTTCGAGACGCAGCTTTGTCGCAAGGGGAAAGGAAGGCGTTATGCGAAGCGGGGACAGGAGAGAGGGACACGTCCCTCCTGTCCCCGCTCCGCGTTCCCGCCGCCGCCCAAGGGGACGGGTGGCGGGAACGGTCACCTCGGAGCGTCCGGCCGTGGTCCGCAAGTGGATCCGGCGGCAGGACGGGAAATTCCTCTGCTGCGGCGCGCGGTGTCCAGCGCGGCTCGCGCGGCAAGTACCACGCCGCCGTGACAGTTTTCGGTCGCCTCCGGCCACGGCGGGCTGCAGTTCCGGGGCCGTCGCCGAGCAGGGCGGGTGCGACTTCATGACCTGCTCGGGCGACGACCCCGGCGCCGCCGGACACTCTGGCGGAGGTGTCCGGGGCGAAGGCCGTGGGCGCCCGGGAGCCGGCTCTCCGGCCCCGGGACGCGAGGGGTGCGCCCGGAACGGAGAGGCCGACGGCTCGATGCGCCTTCTGGCTGCCTCGTCTGTCCATGCCCCGGGTTGTCACCAAGGCAGGTTGCCCCCGGATTTCACCGCTTTTGCAGCCTCATTTCAGACCTGTCGCAAGCGGTAACACCGGCTGAAATCCGCGGCCGACACGCACTGTTCACAAGCGGCGAATGATCCTAGAACTTCCCGCAATGGACCTGCAGACCCGCATTCTCATCGTCGATGACGACGAGGGCATACGCGCCCTGATCGGCGACTTTCTGGCCAAGCACGGCTACGAGACCAAGACCGCCGCCGATCCGCTGGAAATGCGCGCGTTGCTGGCGCAGGAGCGGTTCGACCTGATCGTGCTCGACGTGATGATGCCCCGCGAGGACGGACTGACGGCGCTGCGCCAGCTGGGTCTGGACGCGCCGCCGGTCATCATGCTCTCGGCCGTGGGCAGCGACGTCGACCGCATCGTCGGCCTCGAGATGGGCGCGGACGACTACCTGGCCAAGCCCTGCAACCCGCGCGAGCTGCTGGCGCGGATCCGGACGGTGCTGCGTCGCCGGGCGACGGCGAACGTCACTGCGGTCCCGGCCTTCGCCGAAGCGGCGACAGAGGCCGATTCGGGAGACTGCCTGCGATTCGCGGGCTGGCGCATGGACCTGGGGTTGCGGCTTTTGTTCGATCCGACCGGCGCGCCGATCACGCTGTCGGACGGCGAGTTTCGCTTGCTGCGCGCCTTCGCCGAGCATCCCCGCCGCGTGCTCACGCGCGACCAGCTGCTCGACTGGTCCCGAGGCGAGGATTCGGAGCATTACGACCGGGCCATCGACGTGCAGCTCTCGCGCCTGCGGCGCAAGCTGGCGGAAGGACAGGGCGGCGGCGAGATCATTCGCACCGTGCGCAACGAGGGTTACCTTTTCGTTCCCGCCGTGAGCGGCGGCGCCGCCGCAAACTAGCGCAATGCTCTGAAATCCGCCCGCAAACGGCGGCGCACAGTGCTCCCCTCCACGGGACCAACGATGGCGTTGGGCGGATGGAGGATCACATGGAGCGACATGACACTGGCCACGGCGAAGGGCTGGCGCAGGATCTGGAGGCGATCGCCGGCCGCATGATCGCACGGCGGCGGGCGCTGGCGCTGCTGGCGGGCGTCGGCACCAGCGCGGCGCTGGCCTCCTGCGGCGGGGACGAGAGCTCCGCCTCGACCGCCAGCTCAGGCACGACGACCTCGTCGTCATCGTCTTCATCCTCCACCTCGACCGGTTCGAGCTCTTCGACATCGTCGACGAGCTCGTCCTCGGGCGGCACGTCGGCCAGCGCCTGCGTGGCCGACCCCAGCGAAACCAACGGCCCCTATCCGGCCGACGGCACCAACACCGCCAGCGGAGCGACCTCGAACGTACTGAGCCAGAGCGGCGTCGTGCGCTCGGACATCCGCTCCAGCTTCATCGGCTCGACGGCCACCGCGGACGGCGTGCAGCTCCAGCTCGTGCTCCAGCTGGTCGATGTCAGCGACGGCTGCGCGCCGGTCGTGGGCGCAGCGGTCTACGTGTGGCATTGCGATGCGCAAGGGCGCTACTCGCTCTATTCCAGCGGCGTGACCACCGAGAGCTACCTGCGCGGCGTGCAGGTGACGGACAGCGAGGGGAAGGTCACCTTCACCACGATCTATCCCGCCTGCTACGACGGGCGCTGGCCGCACATCCACTTCGAGGTCTTCACCGGGGGGCTCACCGCCGCGAGCACCGGCCGGACGGCCACGCTGATCTCGCAGCTGGCGATGCCCGCCGCGGTGAACACGGCGATCTACAGCAGCGACACCCGCTACACCGCCAGCATCGCGAACTACAACGCGGTCTCGCTCTCCGCCGACAACGTGTTCGGCGACAATTCCTCGGCGGAGCTGGCGCAGATGACGCCCGCGCTCAGCGGCAGCGTCTCCGCCGGATACACCGGCACGGCCCTGATCGGGATCGCCTGAGCGCGCCCCATCCACGTTTCCCCACCACCTCTCCGAAAGCCAGCCATGTCTTCGCTGTACAGCACCACCAGTCTGGGCGCGCTCGTGCTCGCCCTCGTTCCCGTCTGCGCTCTTGCCGACACCACCGTGTCGAACGACAGCACCACCGCGCTTACGACATCGGCCGCAGGCAACGTCACCGTCACCACCGATGGCGCGATCACGCTCCCCAGCGGCAATGCGGTGACGGTCGACAGCGACGCTGCCGTGACGATGAACGGCAGCATCGCAATGGGCGGCGCGAACGGGGCCACCGGCATCCGCGTCACCTCGGGCGCGGCGACCGACATCACCATCGGCGAGGACGCCACGATCTCGGTTCTGGAGGACTACGTCCTCGAGGATGATGACGACGACGGGATCGTCACCAGCGGCATTGCCTCTGCCACCGGCCGCTATGGCGTCTACGTTGGGGAGGACGGCGGATCGGGGTCGATCCTCAACGAAGGCGCGATCACGGTGGAAGGCCAGAACTCCGGCGGCATCGTGCTCGCGGGCGACTGGACCGGGGACGTGAAGAGCTCCGGCACGATCTACGCGGTGGGCGACGATGCCGTGGGCATCGCCACGCGCGGCGTCGATGGCGACGTGACCGTCGAGGGGTCAGTCGCGGTCGTGGGTGCCAATGCCAGCGCGCTCACCGTGGCAGGCGACGTGACCGGCGCCGTGACCATCCAGGGCGCCCTCTCTCGCGGATATTCCTACTCCGACGACGACGGCGGCACGCAGGTCCTCTCCCGCGCCGCGCTGCGCAGCGGGACCGCCGTCGTCTCGATCACCGGCAACGTCGCGGGCGGCATCTACGTGGCCGCGCCGCCCACCAATGAGGATGACGACGACACCGACGAGGACGACGATGGCGTCGCCGACAGCGACGAGGGAACCGGCACCATCGCCACTTACGGCAACGGCCCGGCCATCCAGATCGGCGGCACCAGCGACATCACAATCGGTGCTGCCGATGCCAACATCGGCGCCTATTCCGTCGCAATCGAAGGCTCGGTCACGGCCAACTCGTACTACAGCAATACTGACGCCTACGGTCTCGTGATCGGTGGCCAGGGAGGCGCGGTCACCCTGACCAACGGGATCGGCGTATCCGGCACGCTTTCCGCGACCTCCTACGATTCGACGGCGGTGGCGCTGCAGATCAACGCCGACAGCACCGTCACCAAGCTCTACAACAGCGGAACCATCGTGGCCTCGCTGACCTCTGCGGGCGAGGGCGCGACTGTGGCGATCCAGGACCTCTCGGGGACGCTCTCCACGCTGGAGAACACCGGCTACATCACGGCCAACGGATCCAGCACCGATACCCGCACCGCCATCGACCTGTCGGCGAACACCGGCGGGGTGACGATCTCGCAGTACCTGAACGCCGTCGATGCCGAGACCAGCGCCGAGTACGTGGAAGACAACGATGAGGACGATCCCACCATCTACGCCAGAATAACCGGCGACATCCTGCTGGGATCGGGGAACGACACGATCAGCGCATCGACCGGCCAGATCGTCGGCGACACCACCTTTGGTGTCGGCGACGATGCGCTGGCGCTGTCCGGCAACGCCGTCTACGTCGGCGATGTCGCCTTCGGCAGCGGGACCGGCGCCGCCAACCTCTCGGGCAGTTCCGTGTTCTCCGGCACCATGGATTTCGCGGGCGCGGCAGGCACGGTCACCATTGCCGATAGCGCCGTCTATTCGGGCCAGCTTGCCGACGCCGCGAACGTCGCGGTGACGGTAAACGGGGGCACGTTTATTCCGGACGCGGCGACGACAGTCAGCTTCGGCAGCCTCCACGTGGCTTCGGGGGGCACCATCGGCGTCTACGTGGACGGGGACGAGAGCTCGACGATAGCGGTCGCCAGCGCCACGTTGGAGGATGGAGCGAACGTCATCGCCACGGTAAACGACCTGGCCACGGCGGAAGGCACTTATACCGTGCTGACGGCCGGCGACCTGTCGATCGAGGGCGCGCTGAACACCTCTGTCGACACACCGTTCATCTACAGCGGCGCGGTCAGCACCGACGACAACAGCGTCTATCTTACCCTGTCGCGCAAGAGCGCGAGCGAACTGGGGCTCAGCAAGGGGCAGTCCTCGGCCTGGGATGCGGTCTATGCCGCGGCGCAGAACGACGACCACGTGACCGCGAGCCTGCTGGAGGTGGCGGACTCCGCCACGCTGCGCGCGCAGGTCGGCGGATTGCTGCCGGACCATGCCGGCGGCGTGTTCAAGGCGGCAACCATGGGTGACCGCCTCGCCGCCCGGCACATCAGCGACGACACCTCGCTGTTCGACATCTCCGACGTCGGCGGCTGGCTGGAGCCGGTCTACTGGCGCTCCAGCAAGGAGACCACCGGCACTGCCGGGTACAAGGCCAGTGGCTGGGGCCTTTCGGGCGGCGTGGAGCGGCGCACCGGGCTGGGATATTTCGGCGTGTCCTATGCCTGGCTGCAAGGCAGCGTGAAGAACGACGGCGGCGCCGGCAAGCTCGACATTGGACAGCACGACGTGGGCCTGTTCTGGCGCATCAACGAGGGACCCCTCCTCGCCTGGGCCCGCCTGGGCGGCTCGCGCATTGCGATCGACTCCACGCGTACCTACACCGGGACGATCGACGACACCGACTTTTCCTATGCCGCCGATGCCAGCTGGAACGGGTGGCTGTTCTCGGGCCTGCTGGGTGCATCCTACCGCTTCGACATGTCGCGCCGCTTCAGCCTCAAGCCCAAGCTGGAGGTGGAGCAGATGTGGCTGAAAGAGGACGGCTACGACGAGACCGCGGACAACGACGCCATCGCCCTCTCCGTCGCGAGCCGCACCAGCAAGGCGCTCACCGCCACGCCCAGCGTTACCGCAGCCTACTCGCTCGGCACGATATCGCCCGACTGGCGACCGCTGACGTTTCAGTTCGAAGGCGGCCGCCGCGAGGTGCTGGCGGGAGGCCTGGGCAGCACGACGGCGTGGTTCAACGGCGGCGACAGCTACGATGCGGGCGACGCTTTCACCATCGCCGGAGACGGCTCGAAGGGCGCTTGGATCGGCGAGGCCAGCATGCTGGCAGGCGGCTACGATTTCACCTGGAAGCTCGCCACGCGCGTGGAGCGGACCAGCACCAGTACGGACCTTTCCGCCAGGGCCTCGCTCAGCGTCGCGTTCTGACCAGCGTATTGACGAGAAAACGGGCGGGAGCCTCGCGACTCCCGCCCGCCTCTCGTTAACTCGGTCGGGGCTCAGGCGGCCTGTGCGGCCTGGGCGATCTCGGCCGGGGCTTCGTTGCGGATCAGGTAGTCGAAGGCCGAGAGGGCGGCCTTCGATCCCTCGCCCATGGCGATGATGATCTGCTTGTAGGGCACCGTGGTCACGTCGCCCGCGGCGAAGATGCCGGGCAGGTTGGTCGCGGCCTTCTCGTCGATGACGATCTCGCCGCGGCCGGTGAGCTCGAGGCCCGAGTCCTTGAGCCACTCGGTGTTGGGCACCAGGCCGATCTGGACGAACACGCCCTCCAGTTCGATCTTGTGCTCCTGCCCGGTCTCGCGATCCTTGTAGACCAGCGCGTTGACCTTCTCGCCGTCGCCCTCGACCTCGGTGGTCTGGGCGCTGGTGAGGATCACGACGTTCTTCATCGACTTGAGCTTGTCGACCAGCACCTGGTCGGCTCGCAGCTTGGAGTCGAATTCGATCAGCGTCACGTGGCCGACGATATTGGCAAGGTCGATCGCCGCCTCCACGCCCGAGTTGCCGCCGCCGATCACCGCCACGCGCTTGCCCTTGAACAGCGGGCCGTCGCAGTGCGGGCAATAGGCCACGCCCTTGGTCTGGTACTCGGCCTCGCCGGGAACGCCCAGGTTGCGCCAGCGCGCGCCGGTGCTGATGACCAGGCTGCGGGCCTTGAGCGAGGCGCCGTTGGCGAAGACCACCTCGTGGTAGCCGCCGACCTCGCGCGCGGGGATGAGCTTCTCGGCGCGCTGCAGGTTCATCACGTCGATGTCGTATTCACCGACATGCGCCTCCAGCGCGGCAGCCAGCTTGGGACCTTCGGTGTAGGGAACCGAGATGAAGTTCTCGATGCCCATCGTGTCCTGCACCTGGCCGCCGAAGCGCTCGGCAGCAACGCCTGTGGAGAAGCCCTTGCGCGCCGTGTAGATCGCGGCCGAGGCGCCGGCGGGGCCACCGCCCACGACCAGCACTTCGAACGGCTTCTTCTCCGCCAGCTTGGCGGCGGCCTTGGCATCGGCGCCGGTGTCGAGCTTGCCGAGGATCTCCTCGACGCTCATCTTGCCCGAACCCCACATCTGGCCGTTCAGGAAGACCGCTGGCACCGCCATGACGCCGCGCTCCTCGACCTCGGCCTGGAAGGCGCCGCCTTCGATCAGCGTGGCTTCCACGTGGGGGTTGTTGAGCGCGAGCAGCGTCAGCGCCTGCACCACGTCGGGGCAGTTGTGGCAGGAGAGCGAGAAGTACATCTCGAACTGGTGCGTGCCTTCGAGCGCACGCGCCTGCTCGAGCACCTCGTCCGAGACCTTGGGGGGATGGCCGCCGGCCCACAGCAGGGCGAGGACGAGCGAGGTGAATTCGTGGCCGAGCGGCAGGCCGGCGAAGCGCACCCAGGCGCTGGCGTCGGCGGCGCGGCGGATGACGAAGCTGGGACGGCGCGCATCGTCGCCGTCGAAAGTGGCGGTGACCTTGTCCGAAAGCGAGGCGATGGTGGTCAGCAGCTCGCGAGTTTCGGCGGACTTCGCGTCGTCGCCCAGGGAGGCGACGAGCTCGATCGGCTCGCGCAGCATGCCGAGGTACTGCGAGAGCTGTTGCTTCAGGGTGGCGTCGAGCATGAGTCAGGGTCCTGTCGTATGATGTGGAGAGATGGCGGCCCGGGGCAGGGGAGGGGGGGGAATGCCCCGGGCCGTCTCTGGTGGGGCCTGCCGCTAGGCAGGCCCCTGATCCCTCAGGTGCGACCCGAAGGAGTGTTCTTAGAGCTTGCCGACGAGGTCGAGCGAGGGGGCGAGGGTCTCGCCGCCTTCTTCCCACTTGGCCGGGCAGACCTGGCCGGGGTGCTCGCGCCAGTACTTGGCGGCCTTGATCTTGCGCACCAGCTCCTTGGCGTTGCGGCCCACGCCCTCGGGGGTGATCTCGACGAGCTGGATGACGCCGTCCGGATCGACCACGAAGGTGGCGCGGTCGGCCAGGCCGGCTTCTTCACGCAGCACGCCGAAGTTGTTGGTCAGCTTGTGGTTCTGGTCGCCGAGGAACGCGTACTTGATCTTGCCGATCTTGTCCGAGGTGTCGTGCCAGGCCTTGTGGCTGAAGTGCGTGTCGGTCGACACGCCGTAGACTTCCACGCCCATGCCCTGGAGCGTCTCGTACTGCTCACCGAGGTCTTCCAGCTCGGTCGGGCACACGAAGGTGAAGTCGGCCGGATAGAAGAAGAACACGGCCCACTTGCCGGCGATGTCGGCTTCGGTGACGTCGAAGAAGTCCTTGCCCTGCTGGAAGGCGGTGTTCTTGAACGGCTTGATGGTGCTTCCGACGATACCCATGGATGTAGCTCCCTTGCGTGGGTGGTTGAAACTGACTGGACGGAGATAGTCCGAGGCTGTGACGATTTTAAGCGGCTTGATCCGATTGACCTCATCGGGTGTGCCGATCACCCAGAGATGGATTGTGCGGAAGCGTCGATAAGACGCGCTGCCCGCGCCTGGCTTCGGCTCAGGGCAGGCGGCGCGCCAGCTTCACCAGCATCTCGTCCAGGCTCGAGAGAAAGCGCGAGCGATCCTGCTTGGAGAACGGCGGCGGCCCGCCGATGGTGTCGCCCCCGGCCCTCAGGTCCGCCATGATCGCCCGGGTGGCGATCGCCCCTCCGATCGAGGAGGTGGTGAAGGGCTTGCCATTGGGTGCCAGCACGCTTGCGCCCAGCTTCAGGCAGCGATCGGCAAGCAGGATGTCGGCGGTGATGACGATGCACCCCGGATCGACGTTGTCGACGATCCAGTCGTCCGCGGCGTCGAAGGCGTCGCCTACCAGCTTGCGCGCGATCAGCGCGCTCTGCGGAACCCGGATGGGGCTGTTGCTGACGACGACCACCGGCACCTTGTGGCGCGCGGCCACGCGATAGACCTCGTCCTTGACCGGGCAGGCATCGGCGTCGACGAGGATGCGGGCCACGTCAGCAGGCTCCGATCAGCCGCACTGGCCGCGGTGGAGCAGCTTGTGATCGGCGAGCACGAGCGCCATCATCGCCTCCACCACTGGGACGCCGCGGATGCCGACGCAGGGGTCGTGCCGGCCCTTGGTGAACATCTCGGTGGCCTCGCCGGAACGCGTGATCGTCGGCTGCGGGGTCAGGATCGAACTGGTCGGCTTGAAGGCGACGCGACAAGTGACCGGCTGTCCGGTGGAGATGCCGCCGGCGATCCCGCCCGCATGATTGGCCAGGAACGCCGGCGCGCCGTCGGGGCCTTCGACCGAGGGCCGCATCGGATCGGCATTCTCCTCTCCGGACAGGCGCGCGGCGGCGAAGCCGTCGCCGATCTCCACGCCCTTGACGGCATTGATGCCCATCATCGCGGCCGCCAGGTCGGCATCCAGCTTGGCGTAGAGCGGGGCGCCCCAGCCGGCCGGCACGCCACTGGCGTAGCATTCCACCACCGCCCCGACGGAGGACCCGGCCTTGCGCGCATCGTCGACGATCTTCTCCCAGCGCAACGCGGCGGCGGCGTCGGGGCAGAAGAAGGGATTGTTGCCGATCTCCTGTTCGTCGAACTTGCCCGGATCGATCATGTCGCCGCCCACTTCGGAGACGTAGGCGCGAATGGTGACTTCCGGGAGGACCAGCCGCGCGACGGCGCCCGCGGCCACCCGGCTCGCCGTCTCCCGGGCCGAGGAACGCCCTCCGCCGCGATAGTCGCGAAAGCCATACTTGGCGTCGTAGGCGTAGTCGGCGTGCCCGGGACGATAGGCGAGCGCGACCTCGGAGTAGTCCTTGGAGCGCTGGTCCACGTTCTCGATCATCAGGCTGATCGGCGTGCCGGTGGTGCGGCCTTCGAACACGCCCGAGAGGATGCGGACCTGGTCCGGCTCCTGGCGCTGCGTGGTGAAGCGGGACTGGCCCGGCCGCCGCGCGTCGAGGAACGGCTGGATCTGGCCCTCGTCGATGGCGAGCCCCGGCGGGCATCCGTCGACGACGGCGCCGATCGCCGGCCCGTGGCTTTCGCCCCAGGTGGTGAAACGGAAAAGGCGGCCGAAGCTGTTCACGCTCATGGCCGGGCCTTGTCTCCAATCCCGCGCTTTGTCCAGTGGGCCGGCTTCGCTCGGGCGCGCGGAGAGTCACGTCGCAGGCGCCGGGCCGATGCGCTCGCATCGGCTGCAATCCTTCCGCGGGTGCGACATTTGGCGCGCGGAATGAATGCGATCGGCTCTTGTCTACGGGCATGTCCGGATGCACAGGAGCGCCATGTTCCTCGTTCTCTTCCGCAATCGCAAGCGCACCGACATCGACGCGGATTCCTACATCCACGATGCCTTGGAAATGGAAGCGATAGCCGCGCTCCAGCCCGGATTCCTCTCGTTCAAAAGCTACACCGCGGACGATGGCGAAGTGCTGTCGATGTCGGAATGGGAATCGCAGGACGCGGCCCGCGCCTGGGGGCGCGATGCCGAGCACCTGATCGTCCAGCGACGCGGCCGCGCCCAATATTACGAGAACTACACGGTGTTCGCTTGCGATTCGCCCCACGTGCAGCGCTTCGGCCTCGACGACGCCGGGCGGCAGTAACCTGCTGGGCGTAGTCGGCACTCGGCCGGGCGCCCCCCGCTTCGCGTCGTTGCACTCACGCCCGAGGCGGCTAAACAGACCGGCCAAGCGGATGGAACATGCAGGCGGAACCGATGCTAGACCTTTACGGCATACCTAACTGCGACACGGTGAAGAAGGCCCGCGCCTGGCTTGATGGCCAGGGCATCGCCTATGCGTTCCACGACTACAAGAAGGAAGGCGCTTCCCCCGAGAAGCTGGTGGCCTGGATCGAAGCGGTCGGGCTGGAGAGAGTGCTGAACCGGGCGGGCACCACCTTCCGCAAGCTGCCGGATGCCGACAAGGTCGATCTCGACCAGGCGCGCGCGGTAGCGCTGATGGTGGCCAATCCCAGCACGATCCGACGGCCGGTGGTCGAACATGCGGGCGGCATCCTGACGGGCTTCAAGGAGCCGGAATGGGCGGCGGCGCTGGCCTGACCGGCGCATGAACATGCTCGAGTGGATCGCTGCCGGGCTGGGCCTCGCCAACATCGCGCTGCTCGTGCGGCGCAGCGTGTGGAACTATCCGTTCGGCATGGCCATGGTCGCGCTCTATGCCTTCGTCTTCTTCGAGGCGAAGCTCTACGGCGAGGCCGGGCTGCAGCTGTTCTTCTTCGCGGCGCAGGCCTGGGGCTGGGTGCTCTGGGTGCGGGCCGGGGGCGCCGAATCTACGGTGCCGGTGCGCTCGCTGGACAATCGCAGCCGCCTGGTCTGGGCCGCCGCCACGGCGGCGCTCGCGCTCAACCTCGGCTGGGTCATGCACCGGTTCACCGATGCGGCGATGCCCTATGCCGACTCCGCGATCGCCGGCGCGAGCATCGCGGCGCAGATCCTGCTGGCGTTCCGCCGGATCGAGAACTGGGTGCTCTGGATCGCCATCGACCTGGCTTCCATCGCGGTCTACGTCGCCAAGGACCTGTGGCCAACCGCGGCGCTCTACGTCGTCTTCCTCGGCATGTCCGTGCTGGGACTGCGTGAATGGATCCTCGCCGGGCGCCGGTCATCGTGAGGACCGTCTGCTTCCACGGTGCCGAGAGCACCGGCAAGTCGGTGCTGTGCGAGCGCTTCCACCGTGGCCGTGGCTGGCCTTGCGTCCCCGAGTACGGCCGCCTCTACTGCGAGGAACACGGAACCGACCTCGCGATGGAGGACCTGCTCGCCATTGCCGAGGGGCAGGCGGCGCTCAACCGGCAGGCCATGGCCGCGCGGCCGCCGCTTCTGCTGCTCGACACCGACCAGCTCATGACCGCGGCGTGGGCCGAGATGCTGTTCGGCGAGGTCCCGGATGCGCTGTTCGCGTACCCGAAGGCGGATCTCTACCTCCTGTTCGAGCCCGACGTGCCCTGGCGGGCGGACGGCACCCGCTTCTTCGGCGAGGACGAGAGCCGCGCCCGTTTCGCGGCTCTGGCGGAAGCGATGCTGGAGCGCACCCGGGTGCCCTTCGTGCGGATCGCCGGGACCTGGCAGGAGCGCGAGGCGCAGGCCCTGGCCGCGATCGAGCGGCTACATTCAGGAGATCCGCGGCCCTGATCCAGGCGCAGGCAGGGGCTCAGCCGCGCGCCCGCCTCCAGGCGCCGACGGGCGCCACCGGGAGGCCGACGTCGAGCAGGCCCAGCACGCCCGGGCGCGCCGCCTTGATCTGCGGCACGGCGCTCACCGCGGGCAAGGCGGTCATGATGTCCCAGTCGTGGTTCTTCCAGTGCGCCGCCGGGATCAGCCGGATGCGGTTGTCGATGCTCGGCTCTCCGTCCACGACAAGGTGATACTGGTCATCGTCGATGGACCAGCCTTGCGCCAGTTCGCGGGTGAGATACCAGACGACGGTGATCGTCACCACGGTCTGGCCTTTCAGCTTGCCCTGCCAGCCTCCGCGCAGGGCTGCATTGGTGCCCTTGTCCATCCGCATCCAGCCGAGGTCGACATCGCGGGCGGCGGTCGCGTATTCGCAGAAGAAGGTGATATCGTCCAAGGCGAGATCTAGGGCGGCGGCGATGCGCTCCACCGCGTCCTTGAACAGGATCAGCCAGCTTTGCGCGCGGTCCATCAGCTCGGGCGTCATGCCACCCGGCTCTCCCATGCCGAGGAAGCCCCAGGTCTCGACGGATTCGTAGACCGAGCAGTCGGCGGATTCGGTGAGCTCCACTGCCCGCACGTCGCGGCAGATCGCCGTCATGCTCGCGATCACCGAATTGATCCAGCCTGGGTTGATGCCGGTGATATAGAGCGAGGAGCCGCCGCGGGCGCAGGCAGCCTCCAGCCTGTCCTTCACCTCGCCGCGAATCCGGCCAAGGTTCAGAAACAGGTTGGTCGAGACCACGTCGAGCCCGCTCTCCAGCAGCCGGATCACCTGGTCGAGGTCGGCCTCGAACGGATTGTAGAGCACGGTGTCGGCGCCCAGTGCGATCAGCGCCTCGATGTCGTTGGTGGCCGTTATGCCCGTATCGGGCCGGCCGCAAAGCGAGCCGGCGTCGTGGCCCTTCTTCGCGTCCGACCAGGCGTAGCAGCCGGCCAGTTCAAGCCGGGGATCGTCCAGGATCGCGCGCAGCGCATGCTTGCCGACCTTGCCGGTGGTCCATTGGATGACGCGCAGCTTGTCCATGGTTCTCTCCCTCTTCGCCGGGAGTTTTCCGCCAAGCCGCGCCGCGCGATAGTTCCCCGCTGGGTACAGATGCCGGTGAAGGAAGCCTCAGGCCCTGGTTGCGGTGACGATGTAGTTGAGCGCGAGATCCTCGGAGAGGTGCAGGCCCTGCACCGGCGACCAGGCGATGCCGCGAGGCTCACCGACCCGCAGGCCGGCGCCTGCGGCGAGATCGGTCAGTTCCGCCGGCGTCACGAACTGGTCCCAGGCATGGGTTCCCCGCGGCACCTTGCCGAGCCGCTCCGCCGCTTCCACCAGCAGAAGGCGCGAGCGCGCGGTGCGATTGGGGCAGGAGAGGATCATCAGCCCTCCCGGCGCGAGCGCCCCGGCAAGGTGGCGCAGGAACGCCGGCTTGTCGGCCACGTGCTCGATCACTTCGAGCGAACAGACGAGGTCGAAGGCGCAGAGGGAAAGGGCGCCCAGCTCTCCCGCGCGATAGTCGATGTCGAGGCCCATGGCGATGGCATGGGCGCGGGCGGCCGTGATGTTCTCGGGCGCGGCATCCACGCCGGTGACGGCCGCACCCATCCGCGCCAGCGGCTCGCACAGCAGCCCCGCGCCGCATCCCGCATCCAGCGCGCGGCGGCCCTGCAGCGGCCGCAGCGAGCGGGTATCGGTGCCGAAATGCGTATCGATGGCCGTTCGGATAAAGCCAAGCCTGACCGGGTTGAGCTTGTGGAGCATGGCGGAGGACCCTTCCGGGTCCCACCATTCGGCGGCGAGGGTGCCGAAGTGGGCGGCCTCCCGGGGATCGATTGTTGCGCCGGAGGGGGCGATCGTCGCAGTTGCATTGTCCATGATCCACCCCTAACAGCGCGCCCGACTCTTATCCACACCGCACGGCATCTCGTGCGGGCTTTGACAGGGAGGCATCGGCGCCTTGGCACGTATCGTGATGAAATTCGGCGGCACTTCCATGGCCGGCACCGAGCGCATCCGGCGCGTGGCGGGTATCGTCAAGCGCCAGCAGGAAGCGGGGCACGAAGTCGCCGTCGTCGTCTCTGCGATGGCCGGCGAGACCGATCGCCTGGTCAACTTCTGCCGCGAAGCCAACGCGCTCTACGACCCGGCCGAGTACGACGTGGTCGTCGCCAGCGGCGAGCAGGTCACCTCGGGCTTGCTGGCGCTCACGCTGCAGGCGATGGGCTGCAAGGCGCGCTCGTGGCTGGGCTGGCAGGTGCCGATCAAGACCGACGACGCCCACGCAAAGGCGCGCATCGAGGACATCGACGCGGATGCGCTGATGGCTTCCATGGCCGCGGGCGAGATTGCCGTGATCCCGGGCTTCCAGGGCATCTCTCCCGCCGGCCGGGTGACGACGCTCGGCCGCGGTGGCTCGGACACATCGGCGGTCGCCGTCGCCGCGGCGGTGCAGGCCGACCGCTGCGACATCTACACCGACGTCGACGGCGTCTACACCACCGACCCGCGGATCGTCGCCAAGGCGCGCAAGCTGCCGCTGGTGACCTATGAGGAAATGCTCGAGCTCGCCTCGGTCGGCTCGAAGGTGTTGCAGACCCGCTCCGTCTCCCTGGCCATGAAGGAGAACGTGCGGGTCCAGGTGCTCTCCTCGTTCATCGACGAGAACGCGCCGGCCGCGGACACCCTGCCCGGAACCCTGATCGTCAGCGACGAAGAACTGGAAGGAAGCGACATGGAGCGCCAGCTCATCACCGGCATCGCCGCCGACAAGAACGAAGCCAAGATCACCCTGACCCGCATTGCCGACCGTCCCGGCGCGGTGGCGTCGATCTTCGCGCCGCTCGCGGAATCGAGCATCAACGTGGACATGATCATCCAGAACGTCGCGAAGGACAAAGGCGAGACCGACGTCACCTTTACGGTGCCCCAGGCGGACCTTGCGCGCGCGCAGGCGCTGCTCGAGGAGCAGCAGGAGAAGATCGGCTACTACCGCATGATCGCCGAAGGCAACGTCGCCAAGATCAGCGTCGTGGGCGTCGGCATGCGCAGCCACGCCGGCGTGGCCTCCACCATGTTCAAGACGCTGGCCGACCGCGGCATCAACATCATCGCCATCTCGACCAGCGAGATCAAGGTGTCGGTCCTGATCGACACCGACGAGACCGAACTGGCGGTGCGCGTGCTGCACACCGCCTACGGCCTCGACGCCGCGGCGTAAGGCCGGTGCGATGCCGCGAGGGGCTTTGACCCGAAGCGCCTGAGCGGGGCCAAAGTTCTAAGCGGGCTCGAAGTGCGCCTTCGACCGTCGCCGCTGAACCCATTCAGGCTGCGTTTGTCGAAGCTCCGCGAGCACACACGACGAGGGGCCCCGCACGAAAGGCGTGCGGGGCCCCTCGCGTTTCACTCGGCGAGTTCGGGCTCGGGCGAAAGCGCGGGATTGACGCTCATGCCCAGGGCTGCTGCCACGCCGGCACCGTAAGCGGGGTCGCAGCGGGTGCAATTGTCGATGTGCCGCTGCTTGATGAAGGCCGGCGCATCACACATGGCCCGGGCGGTGTTCTCGAACAGTCGCTGCTTCTGACCGGCGTCGTAGAGGTGGAACAGCGCGCGGGCCTGGCTGAAGTAGTCGTCATCGTCCTCGCGGAAGTTCCAGAAGTCTGCGTCTCCGGAAAGCCGCAGCGGCGGCTCTGTATATTCGGGTTGGTCCTGCCACTGACCAAACGAGTTCGGGTGATAGTGCGGAAGGCCGCCATAGTTGCCGTCGACCCTGCCCTGTCCATCCCGATGGTTGGTGAAGACCGGGCAGCGGGGAGCGTTGACGGGAATCTGGTGATGGTTCACCCCCAGCCGGTAGCGCTGCGCGTCCGAGTACGCGAAGAGTCGCGCCTGCAACATCTTGTCGGGCGAGACGCCGATCCCCGGCACCAGGTTCGAAGGTGCGAAGGCGCTCTGCTCGACATCGGCGAAGAAATTCTCCGGATTGCGGTTAAGCTCCATGACCCCGACTTCGATCAGCGGGTACTGCGCGTGCGGCCAGACCTTGGTGAGGTCGAACGGGTGAAAGCCGCAGGTCTCGGCCTCTGCTTCGGGCATGATCTGGACCATGACCTTCCAGCGCGGGAACTCGCCGCGGTCGATCGCGTCCAACAGGTCGCGCTGGTGACTTTCGCGATCGCTGCCCACGAGGGCCGCGGCCTCGGCATCGGTGAGGAACGCGTGTCCCTGCTCGGTCTTGAAGTGCCACTGTACCCAATACCGTTCGCCGGCGTCGTTCCAGAACGAGTAGGTGTGGCTGGAGTAACCGTTCATGTGGCGGTAGCTGCGGGGGATGCCGCGATCACCCATGACGTAGGTCACCTGGTGGAACGATTCCGGCAGCAGCGTCCAGAAGTCCCAATTGTTGGTAGCGCTCCGCAAGTTGGTGCGGGGATCGCGCTTAACGGCCTTGTTGAGGTCCGGGAACTTGCGGGGGTCGCGCAGGAAGAAGACGGGTGTGTTGTTGCCCACCATGTCCCAGTTCCCCTCCTCGGTGTAGAACTTGACCGCGAAGCCACGGATGTCCCGTTCGGCGTCTGCTGCGCCGCGCTCGCCGGCCACGGTCGTGAAGCGGGCGAACAGCTCCGTCTGCTTGCCGACCTGGCTCAGGAACTTCGCACGGGTGTACTTCGACACGTCCCCGGTGACGGTGAACGTCCCGAATGCGCCGGAGCCCTTGGCGTGCATGCGACGTTCCGGGATGACTTCGCGATTGAGGTTGGCGAGCTTCTCGAGCAGCCACACGTCCTGCATCAGCAGCGGACCGCGCGGTCCGGCCGTCAGCGAATTCATGTTGTCGGGCACCGGGGCACCGAACGCGGTGGTCAGGGTGGTAGGGGCAAGGGCGGCACCGCCATGCCCATAAGGGCAACTGCCGCCCGGGGGGTTCGATCCGTGCATCGCTGGTCTCCTTGACTTGCCACGCCGACGAAGGGCGGGCCGATGCCAAGGACCTAATGCGAGGCGACTGATAGGAGAAGTTGCGGAATTTCCTGACTGTGATCGCCAGAAGCGATCAACAATGGATCAGGCCAAGCTCTCTCGCGCCGTAACGAGAGCTTCGACGATCGCGGCCTGTTGCACACGGACCTGCGGGATATCGCGGATGGCCACAGCCTCGCGAAGCGCCTCCAGTGCGGAGTGCAGCTGCGCCGCCGCCTCGGGTGCAAGGCGGTCTTCGAGCGTGGTGAGTCCTTCCGCGACTTCCTCGACCCGCTCGGTCCGGAGCCCCGCGTCGGAGTTCATCGCCAGGCGCACGGCGCCTTCCACGTCGAGGATGTCCTCGAACAAGGTCTCGGCAGCCAGCGCGGGCGACGGGCCCCGTTCCGGAGCCTGCCCTGCAAGCGGACCGGACGTCCCGATCTCCGCTGCGGCTGCACCCTCGAGCGGTTGCTCATTCTTGTGGATCATCAAGGCCCCGCTCTTCTCGCAATGTGCGTGTCGAGTTCGGTAACGCTCTGGCGTGCCAATGGTTCCGGTCGTCGCCGCTTGTGCAGGGGGCTGGGTGGGCCTATGGCGCTCGCCTTGCAGAACACCCGGCTATGGGAGCCTCGATGATTGCTCACTCCAAGACTTCGGCCCTGATGGCGCGGGGATCCGAATTCCTCGGCAGCGAAACTGCGATCCTGTGCGGCGCGATGTCGTGGGTGTCCGAGCGCAACCTGGTCTCGGCGATCAGCAATGCCGGCGGCTTCGGCGTGATCGCCTGCGGCGCCATGACGCCCGCGCTGCTTGATGCCGAGATCGCCGCGACGCGGGCGCTGACCGACAAGCCGTTCGGCGTCAACCTCATCACCATGCACCCGCAGCTCTTCGAGCTGATCGCGGTCTGTGGCCGCCATGCAGTCAGCCACGTGGTGCTGGCCGGCGGCATCCCGCCCAAGGGCAGCGTCGAGGCGATCCGGGAGCATGGCGCCAAGGTCATCTGCTTCGCGCCCACGCTGGCGCTCGGCAAGAAGCTGCTGCGTTCCGGTGCCGACGCGCTGGTGATCGAGGGCATGGAGGCGGGCGGCCACATAGGGCCGGTCTCCACCTCCGTACTGGCGCAGGAGATCCTGCCGAGCCTCGCGGCCGAGCATCTGGTGTTCGTGGCGGGCGGGATCGGCCGCGGGGAGGCGATCGCCGGCTACCTGGAGATGGGCGCTGCCGGCGTTCAGCTCGGGACGCGCTTCGCCTGCGCCAGCGAATCGATCGCGCACCCGGCGTTCAAGAAGGCCTTCTTCCGCGCCTCCGCGCGCGATGCGATTGCATCCGTCCAGGTGGACCCGCGCCTTCCGGTCATTCCCGTGCGCGCCCTGCGCAACAAGGGCACCGAGGAGTTCACCGCCAAGCAGATCGAGGTGGCACGCCGACTGGACGCCGGCGAAGTGGACATGGGCGAGGCGCAGCTCGCGATCGAGCACTTCTGGGCCGGCGCGCTGCGCCGCGCGGTGATCGACGGCGACGTGGAGAGCGGCTCGATCATGGCCGGCCAGTCCGTCGGCATGGTCACGAGCGAGGAGCCGGTGGCGCAGATCATCGCGGCACTCATGGCGGAGAGCGAAGCGGCGCTGGATCATCGCGCCGGCGCACGCTCGATCGCAGCGTAAGGAGCGGGCGCCTTGGCCGAACCCCTGATCCTGGCGCTATCCTGCGCCGACCGCCCGGGCATCGTCGCGCGGGTGACCGGCTACCTGGCGCAGATGGGCGCCAACATCATCGAGGCGCAGCAGTTCGACGATCTCGAGGAAGGCCGCTTCTTCATGCGCGTCGCCTTCGATCCCGGCGCGACCGACCGCGAGGAGATCCGCGAGGGGTTCGGCCCGATTGCGCACGAGTACGCGATGGCGTGGTCGATGCTGCGTCGCGATCGCCCGCGCCGGGTCCTGCTTCTCGTCAGCAAGTTCGACCATTGCCTGGCCGACCTGCTCTACCGCCAGCGCATCGGCGAGATCGCGATGGAGATCGTCGGCGTCGTCTCCAACCACCCACGCGAGGCGATCAACACGCTGATGCTGGGAGACATCCCCTTCCATCACCTGCCGGTGACGAAGGAGACCAAGGCTGCGCAGGAAGCGCAGGTGCGCGCACTGGTGCAGGAGACCCGCGCCGAACTGGTGGTGCTGGCGCGCTACATGCAGATCCTCTCGGACGAGATGGCATCGTTCCTCTCCGGGCGCTGCATCAACATCCACCACTCGTTCCTGCCCGGCTTCAAGGGCGCCAAGCCTTACCACCAGGCGCATGCGCGCGGAGTGAAGATGATCGGTGCGACCGCGCACTACGTCACCGCCGATCTCGACGAGGGTCCGATCATCCACCAGGACGTCGAGCCGGTCACCCACGCCGACACGCCCGACGACATGGTTCGCAAGGGCCGCGACATCGAACGCCGGGTGCTGGCGGAGGCGGTGCGCCTTCACCTGGAGGACCGGGTGCTGCTCAACGGCGCGCGCACGGTGGTCTTCCGCAGCTAGGCGCTTGCTCCGCCGCGCCGCTTGGGCGAAGGTTCCGCCCGGGACACGAGGAGGAGCACCATGCCGGTCAGCGGAATCGACCACGTCAACATCCTGACCGACGACCTGGAGGCCACCGCCAGCTTCTACGAGCGGCTGCTCGGTCTCACCCGCAGCGAGAACCCGGCGATCCGGTCCGGCATCGCAGGCTACTGGCTGCGCGATGCCGAGGGGATGCCGATCATCCATCTGGTGGACCGCCTGTCGGCCAGCGAGCGCTACGAAGGGTATCGACCCGGGTCGTCGACGAATGCCCTCCACCATGTCGCCCTGCGCTGCGATGATTTTGTGGAGATGAAGGCGCGGGTGGAAGCCATGGGGCTGGAGCACCGCGTGAACGATCTCTCGCGCATGGGGGTGATGCAGATCTTCCTGTCCGACCCCAACGCCGTGAATCTGGAGCTGAATTTCCACAAGGTGTCGGCCTGATCCTCTTTAACCGGTGCGCCGCCCCGGGCACCGGCCTCGCGTTCGTTCATTGTTGATCGCGGGGCATTTCCGCCCTGAAGACGGATGACGATGAACTTTACGCAATGGCTGTCGGTCGGGGTCCTCGTGGTGACCATGGCCTTGTTTGTCTGGGGGCGCTTCCGCTACGATGTGACCGCCGTGATCGCGCTGCTCGGAGCGCTGGCGATTGGGCTGGTCAAGCCGGAGGATGCCTTCGCCGGCTTTTCCGACGACATCGTGGTGATCGTCGGATCGGCGCTGGTGATCTCGGCCGCCGTCCAGCGTTCGGGCGTGATCGAGACCCTGGTCAGCTTCGTGGGCAAGCGGCTCCGCCGCTTCGGTTCGCAGCTGGTGTTCCTCACCGCCATGGTCGGGGTCGCCTCGGCGCTGGTCAAGAACGTGGGGGCGCTGGCGATGCTGATGCCGGCCGCGGGCCAGCTCGCGCGCAAGAGCGGGAGCAATCCCTCGCGCTTCCTCATGCCGATGTCGTTCGCCTCGCTGCTGGGCGGGCTGATGACGCTGGTGGGCACCTCGCCCAACATCATCGTCAGCCGCGTGCGTGAGGAGATGACCGGAGAACCGTTCCGGATGTTCGACTACCTGCCGACCGGGCTGGGCCTCCTGATCGTCGGATTGGTGTTCCTCCGGCTGGCCCATCGCCTGCTGCCGGCGGACCGCCGGGCAGCCGCAACGATGGGTGAGGCGCTGAACATCTCCGGCTACGTCACCGCCGCGGAGGTGGGGGAGAGCTCGGCTCTGGTCGGCGAGACCATCGCCGACTTCCTCGCCCGCCACGAAGGTGAGGTGGACGTCACCGCCGTGCTGCGGGACGGCCGCCATGGCGCGGTCCATCCCGGCATGCACTTCCACGAGGGCGACGTCATCGTCCTGTCCGGCGAGCCCGACGCGCTCGAGCGCGCAATTGCCGGCGACCGCCTGACGCTCTCCGGCGAGGGCGGCGGGGTGCTGGATGACGACGAGGTGGGCGTGGTGGAGGGCGTGGTCACTGCGCGCTCGCCGCTGATCGACCGGTCGGCCACGCGCATGCAGCTGCAGGACCGTCTGGGCCTGCGCCTCATCGCGATCTCGCGCGAGGGAGAGAGCCTGCGCAATCGACCCGGCAAGGTGATCCTGAAGCCGGGGGACGTGCTGGTGCTCCAGGGCAACGTCGAGATGATGCCAGGTCGGCTGAGCCAGCTCGGCATCCTGCCGATTGCAGCCCGCCACATCCGCCTGGGTTCGGTGCGGCGAGGCTGGCTAGCCGTCGCCATCCTGGCGGCGGCGATGGTTGCGACGGCGACCGGGCTGGTGCCGGTGGCGGTGGCCTTCTTCGCGGCTGCGGGTCTTGTCGTGATCAGCGGCGGGCTGCCCGTGGACGAGGCCTACGAAGCGGTAGAGTGGCCGATCCTCATCATGCTGGCGGCGCTGATCCCCGTGAGCGCCACGCTGCAGAGCACGGGCGCTTCCGACGTGATCGCGACCAGCCTGGCGCAGTTCGCGACGCGCCTGCCGCCCTGGGGCGCGGTCATGCTGATCCTTGGCGTGGCGATGCTGGTCACCCCCTTCCTCAACAACGCCGCCACCGTGCTGGTCATGGCGCCGATCGCGGCCGTCTTCGCCCATGATCTCGGCTACCGGCCCGAGGCCTTCCTGATCGCGACGGCGGTGGGCGCGGGCTGCGACTTCCTCACGCCGATCGGGCACCAGTGCAACACCCTGGTCCTGGGGCCGGGCGGCTATCGCTTCGGCGACTATGCTCGCCTGGGCGCGCCGCTTTCGCTGCTCGTGCTCCTGATCGGGACGCCGCTGATCCTCTGGGTCTGGCCGCTGCACTGACGCGCTTCCCTTTTGCTGCGACTCCAGTAGCCTGCATTCGGCGCAATCCACCGGAGACGACGAGCATGTGTGACGACTTCACCGCCGAAGCCGACTTCGGGCAGGCGGGCCTCAGCCGCCGCGCCTTTGCGGCGCTGGGTGCCAGCGCGGCGCTGGCGGGCTGCGCGGGACCGATCGCTGCGGAAGGGGGCGCCGCGGTCACCGAGAAGATGGTGTCGATCACCACGGCGGACGGGGTGTGCGACGCCTTCCTCGTCCATCCCGGCGAAGGGGCGCACCCCGGCATCGTCATGTGGCCCGACATCGCCGGCCTGCGCGAGGCGAAGAAGATCATGGCGCGCTCGCTCGCCGCGCAGGGCTTTGCGGTGCTGGTGGTCAACCAGTACTATCGCGCCGGACCCGCACCGGTGATGAAGAGCTTCGCCGAGTACAGCACGCCCGAAGGACAGGCGCGCATCGCGCCGATGCGCGCGGCGCTCACGCCCGATGCGATCACCCGCGATGCCCGGGCGTTCGTCGCCTTCCTCGACAGCCACGACGCGGTGGACCGCAAGCGTGGCATCGGCAGCAACGGCTACTGCATGGGCGGACCCTTCACCGTGCGCACCGCGGCCGCGGTTCCGGGCCGGGTGCGCGCGGCGGCTTCGCTGCATGGGGCGGGGCTGGTGACCGAGGAGGCGGACAGCCCGCACCGGCTGCTGGCCCGCACCCACGCTGCCTGCCTCTTCGCCATCGCGCGCAACGACGATGCCAAGCAGCCGACCCAGAAGGACGACCTGCGCAAGGCGGCCGAGAGCGCGGGTCGGGCGGCGCAGGTGGAGGTCTACGCCGCCGACCACGGCTGGTGCGTGCCAGATTCCCCGGCCTACGACCCGCAGGAGGCGGACCGCGCCTGGCAGCACATGCTGGCGCTTTTCGGCCGTCTGTGAGGCTGCGCGGCGGCATTCGGCATCAGGGCACCGCCGCTGCGAGCAGGGCGATGGCGGCGGCGGCGAGGGCCAGGAGGAGGGCACCCAGCAGCAGGTCGCGGGCGGTCAGGCGGTCGCGGTGGGCCTTGCTATAGGCCCGGTACTGGGCGGCGACGGCGGGGTCGCTGGCGAGCAGGCCGACGTCGAGCGCGCTCGCCTCGCGCCGGAACCAGTGCGTCAGGCTGTCGAGTTCGGTGTCGGTAAGGTGGGGATAGCGCGCCATTAGCGCGGCAGCATGGGCGCGGCCGCCGCGATGCGGCGCGCCGGTGTCATCTTGAGGCATGGGAGTATCGTCCTGAAAAGGCGGGGGATCGGGCGCGCACGAGGGCGCCGGGTCGAACCGGTTCAGGCGAGAGGGGGCGCGGTGCTGTCGGGCAGACGGGCAGGATGGCGCCGCGGAGGCGGTGCACGGACCCGGGATGGCAGGGGGCTGGCCGGGCGCTCTGCGGCCTCCGCCCAGGCCCGCTGCACCACCCCGGCCGCTCGCGACGGGGGCAGCACCAGCGGCTCGGCCACCTGGACCGGCTCGCCCTGGAGCCTGCGCGGCGCGGCCAGCGCCACGTCCAGCGTCGCGGCGCTGAAGGCCGAGCCCTGTACGCGCTCGAGCGGCGCATGAATCGGGGCCGCCGCCTGCGTGGTGATCGCGGCCAGCAGCAGCAACGGCCAGAGGCGCAGGCGCGCCAGCAGGGCGGGGAGGGACGTCACCGGGGCCGGCTACGCAACCGAAGCGGGCCTGACAACCCCGGGGGCGCTCCCCGCGCGCCCCGCAAGCGGGCGCCTGCCGCACTTGATCCCCCGCCAACGCGGTCTATATGACCGGGCCGAGGCCACGCCCTCACCTGTCGACGGACGCCTGCCCGGCGCGCGGCGGGCTGGAAGTCCGGGACGGCCCGGCAGCTCTCGGATGAAGGAGGCTGGGGTGGCGTGGGTCTATCTCGTCGTAGCGGGTATTCTGGAGGTCGTCTGGGCCTATGCGATGAAGCTGTCCGACGGGTTCTCCCGGCCGGTGCCGGCCGCGGTCACCCTCGTCGGCATGATCGCGAGCTTTGCGCTGCTCTCGTTCTCGATGAAGACGCTGCCGCTGGGGACGGCCTATACGGTCTGGACCGGCATCGGCGCGGTCGGCGCCTTCCTCCTCGGCATCCTGGTGCTGGGCGAGCAGGTCAGCCTCATGCGCGTGGTCGCGGGAGGGCTGATCGTCGCCGGGCTCATCCTGATGAAGCTCTCGTCGAGCAGCTGACGGCGGAGCCGTCGCCGCACTCAGCGCGGCGCCAGCGCCTCCGGCGTGCGCGGGGAAGCGGGCCGCACCTCCACCCCGGTCCTGGCACGCGCCCGCGTCGCCAGCACCTGGAACAGCGCGGCGACGAGGGCGATCCGCCGGCCGCGTCTGCAAGGATTCTGGGGGTGTCGCAATCTGGCGCTCCGCGTTGTCGGGCGTCCAGATTGCGGGCGGCGCGCGCCGGTTCTAGTGTCATTATCGGTATGGAGGTCATAGCCCAAGGCTATGACCGGCCGGCTTACCGCCCGCTCAGCGCTCGTCCCCCCAGCGCCACTTCCACCCGCCCCGGGTGCGCCGGGCGGCCACGGCGATGAACAGGCTCGTCACCAGCACGAAGAGTGCGAAGGCGCCAGCGCGGGCCGCGACGCCGCCGGTGCGGTCGAGCAGGCCTATCCCGCCGAGGGCGGCCACATAGGAGGCCAGGAGCATCCAGCCCTGCCAGGCGATCGGCAGCCCCGCCCCATAGCCGTAGCGCCGAGGCGCGAACCAGTCGCCGCGCGCGAAGATCTTGTGCAGCATCAGCCTGCCTCCTTGGGCGGTCGCCCCCGGCGCACCGGTTCGGCCGCCTCCACCTTGATTCCGCGCCGGCCCAGCGCCTCGCGCAGCAACACTTCGACCTCGGCGTTCACAGAGCGCAGGTCGCACGCCGCCGCCCGCTCCAGCGCCGCGTAGAGCGCCGGATCGAGACGGAGCGGAAACGCCTTCCTGCCAGGGCTCGCCATGGTTGCGCCGGTCCCCCGCGCTTTACTGGTAGAGCGTGCCGGTATTGACCACCGGCTGCGTGTCGCGCTCACCGCAGAGCACGACCATGAGGTTGGAGACCATCGCTGCGCGGCGCTCGTCGTCGAGCTCCACCACGTTCTTCTCCGAGAGCTGCGAGAGCGCCATCTCCACCATCGAGACCGCGCCTTCCACCAGCTTGCGGCGGGCGCCGATCACCGCCTCCGCCTGCTGGCGGCGCAGCATGGCCCCGGCGATCTCGGGCGCGTAGGCGAGGTGGGTCAGGCCGCACTCGTCGACGGTGATGCCGGCCACCTGCAGGCGCGCGATCAGTTCGGTGCGCAGTTCGGCGTTCACCTCCTCGTGGCTGCCGCGCAGCGTGACCTCGGCGTCCTCGACGTCGTCGTAGGCGTAGCGCGATCCGATCGAGCGGACCGCCGCCTCGATCTGCACGTTGACGAAGGCCTTGTAGTCGTCGACGTCGTAGAGCGCCTGCGCGGTGTCGGCCACGCGCCACACGACGTTGGTGGCGATCTCGATCGGGTTGCCGCGCAGGTCGTTCACCTTCAGCTTCTCCGACACCACGTTGTTGGCGCGCACCGAGATCTTGGTCTTGGCCATCCACGGCCAGACCCAGCGCAGGCCGGTGTGCCGGTCGGTGCCGCGATAGCTGCCGAAGAGGGTGATCGCGGCGGCCTGGTTGGGCTGGACCATGTAGAAGCCGCATAGGATCAGCACTTGTGCCGCGACGGCCACGACGATGAAAGCAAGGAAGGCCAGGATCACGCCCGCGCCAGGGTTCGTGCGGGAGGCCAGCCCCGCCACCGCAGCGATCGTCGCGATCAGCAGCGCCAGGAACAGGACGAGCACGAGGTAGCCGCTGCGCGTGGAGGCGAGGCTCTCCCGGCTGGCGTTGATGGGCAGATGCGAATCGGACATCGGTGGCACCCCTGTTAATGTGATATCACTTTAATATCGTTTTTTGGGGCGGGGTCAATGGAAGCCGGTGTGACAGGCGCGAGGCCTTCGACAGGCTCAGGCCGAGCGGCGTGGGAAGGTCTGTCCTCGGGCGGAGAGCCACCGCACCACACTCCGCTCATGCTGAGCCTGTCGAAGCATGCGACCCTTGCGCCATGCCGCAGGGCCTTGAACAACCTGCCGATCACGACAAACCGTCCGATCCGATGCTAAAGTCTGTATCCGCCGGAGCCGATCCGTTGCACAGTCACCCGCAAGCATCGAAACGGCCTTGGGGGGGCGAGAATGGAAGGTTCGACACAATCTCTATGTGAAGAGGTCACCGGCATTCCGATCCTGCATCAGAATGTCTTCCAGTCCGTGGCCGACCGAACCGGCAACATCATCGCCAGTCGGGCGGTGGGCATCTATGCAACCGGCCTCATTCTGGAGAACTACGCGTCCAAGGGGTTTCACAACAAGGCGAAATCCTGCAATTGGGGGCCCATGGCCGGCTTTGTGCTGGACGACGTGCGCTTCACCAAGGTGGGCGGTACGGCCGAAGGGCAGAGGGACCAGCGCAAGGCGCTGATCCACGCGATCGACGATGGCGCGATGGAAGTACCGCTGATCATTTCCGACGAGCGGCGGCAGTGGCTGCTCGCCAAGGGGCTCATCAAGTTCGTCGATCGCGACAGCAATTCCCTCTTCTACGCGGCGTCGTCCGGCTGGAGAGAGAACAACGTCTCGATGACCTTCAAGCTGCTGCGTGAGCGCGTGGACGGCGCGCCCGGCGTGATGTGGTCCGTCCACTACAAGGGCGCGGACCGCCGCAGCGCGGCCGATACGGTCTCCCGGGAATGGACGCCGGTGATCGCGATGCGCGATCCGATGTGCCCCTTGCCGCCCTCGGACTATCATTCCGCCACGACCGGCGACTACGACCTGTTCATGGTCCTGGCCCGGACCGGCACATATGCCCCGGACGGCGCCGATCGTCGCAAGGTGGGGGTGAACGCCCTGGAAGCGGCGATCCGCGCGGGGGGTCCGACCGGCGAGGACGCGCATCTCGGCAACATCACCGGCCGGATCGCGCAAGTGCGCATGCTGCTCAACATCGGCTTCGTCGGGGCAGGCTATCGCGGCGGCAACATGGTCCACCACAGCGACGAGGGTGGGCGACCCTTCGTCGATTCGGTGGACCTGCCGGTGTTCGCGGTGGTGCCCTTCGCGTCCAAGCCTTTCCTGATCCGGTCGATACCGGACCTGCGGCACTTCATCGCGACCGTGACGCCGGTCTATGCGCCGGTCTTCAATCCAGGGTGGATGAGTCAGCTGGTCCACGGGTCCTGGCAATGGGATCGAAACGCCCAGACCGGACGATGGGAGAAGACCTTCACCGGCGATCGGCTGCGAAGCGCTATCCGCGGCTTCGACCGGACCAACCGGCGGCACGTGCCCTGACAGGAACCCGGCGGACGCGGGTGGGAAGGGGCAGGCGCGGGCCCGGATACAGTGGTCGGCCTTGCATTCTGCGCCCGGCAGCCGTATAACAAGCGCTGCGGGCCGGGCCCCTCTGGCGCGGCGCGGGATGATCCTGCGCCTCGTGATGTCGGACCGCATCGGGTGAAACCGATGCAGGTTCCAGACGTCTTCGCCGCTCCGGCATCATTTCGTTACGCAACCTGCCCCGGGCTCATCCGATCGAACCAACGCCTGTTCGATAGGGATTTGATATGACCGAACGCATGTTCCGCCTGCTCGAGCGCCAGCAGAAGCTCGATGCCCTGTTCCAGCGCGCCAAGGCCAGCGCGCTGACCGATCCGCTCGAGCTCGCCTGGCTGCGCAAGCGCAAGCGCGACCTCCGGGCCCGGCTCGCCGCGCTGCTGCCCTCGCAGCAGTGGCGCAGCCCCGCCGCTTCGCACTGACCGGGGGGCGCGCCATGGAATTCCTCTTCGCCGACTGGCTCGGCACCCCGGCCTGGTTCTGGCTGGCCTTCGCGGCGGTCGTGCTGCTGCTCACCGCGTTCGACCTGGGCGTTCTGCACAAGGACGACCGCGAGATGGGCATCGCGGAATCGCTGCGGCTCTCCGTGTTCTACATCGCCATCGCCATGGTGTTCGGCGGCTGGATCTGGTGGGCCAAGGGATCGGCCCCCGCCATCGACTACTACACCGGCTACTTCATCGAGAAGGCGCTCTCGATCGACAACGTCTTCGTCATCTCGATGATCTTCGGCTACTTCGCCGTTCCGGCCAAGTACCAGTACCGCGCGCTGCTGTGGGGCATCCTGGCGGTGATCGTGCTGCGCGGCCTGATGATCGCCGGGGGCGCGGCGCTGATCGCGCATGCGCACTGGGTCATGTACCTCTTCGCGGGATTCCTGATCTACACCGGCGTCAAGATGCTGTTCGCCAGCGACCACGACCCGGACATCGGCAACAATGCCGCGATCCGCTGGATCTCGCGGCACATGCGGGTGACCAAGGCGCATCACGGCGAGCACTTCTTCGTGCGCGAGCCGAACGCCGCGGGCCGCCTGGTCTGGGCCGCGACGCCGCTGTTCCTGGCGCTGGTGGTCATCAACCTCGCCGACCTGGTCTTCGCCATCGATTCGGTGCCGGCGATCTTCTCGATCACCACCGACACCTTCATCGTCTACACCTCGAACATCATGGCGATCCTCGGGCTGCGCGCGCTCTACTTCGCGCTGGCGGCGATGGTCCACCGCTTCCACTACCTCAAGTACGCGCTGGCGCTGGTGCTGGTGTTCATCGGCGGCAAGATCCTGGTCGCCGACTTCGCGATGGGCGGGGCCAAGTTCCCCCCGCTGGCGAGCCTGGGCATCACCCTGGCGCTGATCGCGGGTGGCGTGGGGTGGTCCTTGTGGAAGACCCGCGGCGAGGACGCCGGCCGCCTGCCGCACTGAGCCACGGGGCGACTTGGCATCCGCGCGCCCGCTTCTTGATCGCGGCGCGCGGACCGTCATTAAGCAGGTGCGCCGGGGGCCGCGCGGCGCTACGAGGCGGCGATGAGCACGATCCCCGCATCGCCCGCCAGCCGCGCCGAACCGGACTGGACGCCGCGCCACCTGCTGGCGCTGCTGGCGGCCAACGTGGCGCTGGCGCTGGGGGCATGGCTGGTGCGGCTGTCGGACACCGGACCGGTCGCCGCCGGGTTCTGGCGGCTGGGGCTCGCGCTGCCGGTGCTGGTGGCGCTGGCCTCGCGCGAGCCGGCGGAGCAGCGGCGCATGGGGCGCGGCACGGTGGCGCTGGTGGCGGGAGCGGGCGTGTTCTTCGCGCTGGACCTCGCTGCCTGGCACGTCGGGATCGTGCAGACCCGGCTCGGCAACGCCTCGTTGTTCGGCAACTCGGGCAGCATCCTGGTGATGGCCTGGGGCGTGATCTCCGCCCGGCGGGCGCCGCGCGGGCTCGAGCTGGCGGCGATCTGCGCCTCGCTGGCGGGCGCGGGGCTGCTGATGGGCGGGTCGCTGGAAATCAGCCACGCCAACCTGGTGGGCGACCTGTTCTGCGTCTTGGCGGGGGTGTTCTACGCCTTCTACATCATCATGCTCAACGCCGCGCGCGAGCGGCTGGGCCAGTTCTCGGTGCTGGCGGTCTCGACCCTGGCGAGCGCACCGGTCATGCTCGCGATCGCGGTCGGCCTGGGCGAGACGATCATGCCGACCAACTGGACCCCGCTGGTCGCGCTGGCGGTCTCCAGCCAGCTCGTCGGGCAGGGGTTCCTCATCTACTCGCTGCGGCACTTCACGCCGCTGGTGATCGGCCTGGCGCTACTGACCCAGCCGGCGCTTTCCGCCACGGTGGGATGGCTGGCCTTCGGCGAGACGCTGAGCGGCCTCGACGTGCTGGGCATGGTGCTGCTCGCGGCCGCGCTGGCGCTGGCCAAGGCCGGGGGCAGGGCGTGACGCGATGGCGCGGCTGATCCTCCTCAACAAGCCGTTCGACGTGCTCTCGCAGTTCACCGACGCGAAGTCGCCCAGCCCGCGCGCGACGCTCTCGGACTTCGTCGCGGTGCCCGGGGTCTATCCCGCCGGGCGGCTCGACCGCGACAGCGAGGGGCTGCTCCTCCTCACCGACGACGGGCGCCTGCAGGCCCGCATCGCCGATCCGCGCTTCCGGCTGGAGAAGACCTACCTCGTCCAGGTGGAGGGCGAACCGGACGAGGCGGCGCTGGAGGCGCTGCGCCGCGGCGTCCTGCTCAACGACGGCATGACCCGCCCGGCCCGGGCGCGCCGCATCGCCGACCCGCAGCTCTGGCCGCGCGATCCCCCGGTCCGCTTCCGCAAGACGGTGCCCGACTGCTGGATCGAGCTGGCGATCCGCGAAGGCCGCAATCGCCAGGTCCGCCGCATGACCGCGGCCGTGGGGTACCCCACCTTGCGCCTCGTGCGCTGGCGCATCGGCGACTGGACGCTGGACGGTCTCGCGCCCGGCGCATGGCGGGAGGTTCCCGCCTGACCTTTCCGCCCGGCGGCGCCGTCCCCAGATAGGCGGCATGTGAGGCGATAAGGAGGAGCCCGATGGAACCGGATCGCATGATCGTCGTCTGCCCGTCCTGCACCACCTCCAACCGCGTGCCGGCGGGGCGGCTCGGTGCAGGCGGGCATTGCGGCAAGTGCAGCCAGCCGCTCTTCGCGGGCGCGCCCGTCACGCTCACCGCCGCCAACTTCGACGCGCACGCGAGCCGGAGCGACCTGCCGCTGCTGGTGGACTTCTGGGCCGCGTGGTGCGGGCCCTGCCGCCAGATGGCGCCCGCCTTCGCCACCGCGGCGGCCCAGCTCGAGCCGGAGATGCGGCTCGGCAAACTCGATACCGAGGCCGAGGCGGCGATCGCCGGCCGTTACGCCATCCGTTCGATCCCGACCCTGGCGCTAATCCGCAAGGGCCGCGAGATCGCCCGCCAGTCCGGCGCGATGCCGCCCGCCGCCATCGTCGCATGGGCGCGCCAGGCGGCGCGCGGCTGAGGCGGCACGCCCCACTTCGGAGCCCTCCATGATGGACGCCCGTTAACTCGCCATGCTATCACGGTTTCCCGTAATCAAAGTGGATGGACTTCGCGTTCGACCCCGCCAAGAACGAAGCCAACCGGTCCAAGCATGGGCTGGAACTGGCCTTCGGCATGCGGGTGTTCGACGATGACGACCATATCGTCCTCGCCTCGCACCGAGAAGCGATGGTGAGGCGAGGCTCAAGGCGCTCGGTGTCGTCGACGGCAAGCTCTACACCGTGGTGCACGTCTGGCGCGGGGAGTCGATCAGACTGACTTCGGTGAGGCGGAGTAACGCGCGTGAACAAAGAGACTACGATCGCCATACCGGCGGACCCGAACGATCCTGAGGACTTCGACGTCAGCGTGGCCGGGCTGGAGCGGGGGCTGATGGGCCGGCGCATCCGTCAACTTCGGAACCGCCTCGGAATGACGCAGCCCGAGTTCGCAGCCGCCTTCGGCATTCCCGCAAACAGCATACGCCAATACGAACTCGGCCGCCGCATGCCTCCGCCGGCCTTGCGCGCCTACCTCAGGGTGATCGAGGCGGAGCCCGAGATGGTGCGGCGGGTGATGGCGATGCAGCCGGCCTGAGCACGTCGCGCTCGCGACCGGCCGCCACGCCCGCGATGGGTCATCGCGTGCCGAGGTCGCCCTTGCCGATGGTGCCGCTCGCCATCTCGAGCATGCGGTCGAGGCTCTTCTTGGCGGCAAGGCGCAAGGACTCCTCGATCTCGACCCGCGGGGTCAGGTCGCGCAGCGCCAGGTAGAGCTTCTCGAGATTGTTGAGCGCCATGTAGGGGCAGATGTTGCAGTTGCAGTTGCCGTCGGCGCCGGGCGCGCCGATGAAGGTCTTGTTCGGGATCGCCAACTGCATCTGGTGGATGATGTGCGGCTCGGTCGCCACGATCAGTGTGTCGCCGGGCATCGTCTTGGCATACTGGAGGATGCCGCTGGTCGAGCCGACGTAGTCTGCATGGTCGACGATGTGAGGCGGACACTCGGGGTGCGCGGCGATCGGCGCGTTCGGATGCTGGGCGCGCAGCTTGAGCAGCTCGGTTTCGCTGAACGCCTCGTGGACGATGCAGACGCCCGGCCACAGCAGCATCTCGCGGTTGAACTTCCGGCTGAGATAGCCGCCGAGGTGCCGGTCGGGCCCGAAGATGATCTTCTGGTCGAGCGGGATCTGCTGCAGGATCGTCTCGGCGCTGGAGCTGGTGACGATCACGTCGGAGAGCGCCTTCACCTCTGTCGAGCAGTTGATGTAGGTCAGCGCGATATGGTCGGGGTGCGCTTCGCGGAACGCCTTGAACTTCTCGGGCGGGCAGGAATCCTCCAGGCTGCACCCAGCGTCGAGGTCGGGCAGCACCACGATCTTGTCGGGCGAGAGGATCTTGGCGGTGTCGGCCATGAACTTCACGCCGCAGAAGGCGATGACGTCCGCGTCGGTCTCGGCGGCCTTGCGGCTGAGCTCCAGGCTGTCGCCCACGAAGTCCGCCAGGTCCTGCAGCTCGGGCTTCTGGTAGTAGTGCGCCAGGATGACCGCGTTGCGCTCCTTGCGCAGCCGCTCGATCTCGGCGCGCACGTCGATGCCGGTGAGGTCGGCGGGCATAACGGTCATGGGCTTCCCTTTGGTCCTGTGGGTCCGGTCATGGTGCCGGACGGGGGCTATCTAGGGATGCGAAGCCCCGGACCCAAGGGAAAAAACGCGCGGCGTCAGGCGGTGGCGACCCGCTCCGCGAAGGCGATCCACCACGGCGAGAGCGCCAGCATTTCGATGACCACGCGGCCGAGCACGATGGCGGAGAGGACCGCGCCGGTCGCCGGATGCATGTGCCCGAGCGTGCGGCGGTCGTGGCGCAGCACCAGCGCCGCCACGCCGAGCTGGACCACCGTCACCAGCCATCCGCCCCAGGGAACGATGAAGGGCATCGGCAGCACCCGGCCGAGCGCCGGCTCCATCAGCAGGATGGTCGAGCCGATCATCAGCCGCTTGTGCCACTGGGCGCGGGCGCGCCGGGCGATCGCCGTCGCGACGAGGGCCGCGAAGACGGCCACCCCCACGTGGACGACCGCCAGGAAGTAGGCCGGCGTGAAGAAGGGTGGGAACATGCCGGCGCGCAGTCCGGCTACGCAGGTGACGCTCGCCAGAACCACGATCAGCGGCAGCATCACCACGCTTGCCCAGCCCAGCTTGCGGTGCACGGCCAGTCCCGTGCCGCGGCCGACCAGCACCGACTGGGTGCACAGCAGGCCCAGCCATGCCAGCATCGTCATGCCGTGCAGGTGGAACACCAGCGGGACCTGCATGTAGGGTACGAAGCCGCGCAGCGCGAACTGCGCGAAGCCGAAGACGATGAACAGGCTGATGCCGATCGTCATCTTCGCCCAGAACGAGAGGCGCGCCACCTGCGCGCCGGCTGCGGTCGCCATCGCTGATCCTCCACCCGGTAATGGCGGCGGACAGTAATTCTGATAAATCGCTTTTGCCAATACTTGTCGACGAACGTCTATTTCGCGTCGACGAGCATCCACTCATCTTCACGGCGCCTTGTAATACCGCGCTTTTCCAGGTCGATCAGATGCGACAATACGGAGCGACCGGCCGCAGGCCACAGTCTTTCGTCCACCCCCTTGTACATCTGCGGCACCATGTCGACCACCCGGCTGACGCCCGATTCGATCTGCCGAAGGATCTGCCGCTCGCGCTGGCGGCGGTGGCCGATCATGCCGCGCACGAGCTGGCGCGGCTTGGTCACCTCGGGGCCGTGGGCCGGGTAGTAGACGCTGTCCTGCTCGCGCTCGTAGAGCAGGGCGAGGCTTGCCATGTAGGCGGTCATGTCGCCGTCAGGGGGTGAGACGACGCTGGTGGACCAGCCCATGACGTGGTCGCCGGTGAACAGCGCGCCGGTCTCCTCCAGCGCGAAGCACAGGTGATTGGAGGTGTGCCCCGGCGTCGCCAGCGCCCGCAGCGTCCAGCCTTCGCCGTGCAGCGCCTCGCCATCCGCCAGCACCCGGTCGGGCGCGTAGGCGGGGTCGAAGGAGGCGTCCGCACGCGGGCCGTCGTCGCTGAGAGCGAGCGGGGCGCAGCCGACGACGGGGGCGCCGGTGATCGCCTTCAGAGGCGCGGCGGCGGGCGAGTGGTCCCGGTGGGTATGCGTGCAGCAGATCGCCACCACCCGGTCCCCTCCGATCGCAGCGACGAGCGCGGCGAGGTGTTCGGGTTCGTCCGGGCCGGGATCGATCACTGCCACCTCGCCCTCGTCCCCGACCAGATAGGTCTGGGTTCCGGTGTAGGTGAAAGGCGAAGGATTGCGCGCAAGCACGCGCCGGACCAGCGGGCCGATCCGCTCGGCCACGGCATAGGGCCTGTCGATCTCGATGGAAGCGTCCATGGCAGCGCATATGGGAACGCGGCGCGGCCGTGTCGAGCGGGATCGCGCGGCGCGCGAGGCGGGCCGTCAGCCGGCGAGGCGCCCGGCGATCCGCTCGCGCAGGCCCTGGATCGGATCCTGGCCGGCCGACGCGGTCAGCCGCCATGCCGCATCCAGGCGCAGCAGGCGATCGTAGAACCGCTGCGTCGCGTCCACCAGCAAGCGCGTCTCGGCCGCGAGCAGGGCGACGTGGTGCGGGTCCGGCCGGCGTATCTCGGGCGAGAGGCGTCCTTGCCGGCGCAGCTGCAGGTCCGCGATCTCGCCCCGGAAATAGGCGCGGTGGTTCAGCAGCCAGGTGATCGCGTGCATCAGCCGCGTCGTGGTGCGCAGCCCTTCGCTCGAAAGCGCCACGCGTGCCGGATCCTCCACGCCGGGCGCGGCGGCACGCTGCGGCCGGGCGGGTAGCGTGAACGCCGCCCGCACCTCGTCGGAGAGCACGAGCGCCTCGCAATAGAGGGCTTCGACGATGCGCGGGCTGATGGTCGGGATGGACGTCATGGCGCCTCCCTATTTCGCAGCGACGACTCGGCGGCAACCACCTGTTGGACGAAAATGCGGCGCCAGGAGGCAGGTGTCCGCAATCGGCACAGCCTGTCCGGACCGGCGTCAGGCGATGATGTCGGGGATGAGGTAGTCCTCGATCTGGGCGATCTGGTCCTTGAGGCGCAGCTTGCGCTTCTTGAGCCGCGCGATCTGGAGCTGGTCGCCCGCGCTGGCGGTCATCAGCGCTTCGATGGCGACGTCGAGGTCGCGGTGCTCTACCTTCAGGATCTCCAGGCGCTTGCGCATTTCCTCTTCGGTCACGCCGGAATTCCTCAGTATTCTAGCCACTTGGCAGGACGCACGCGGCGGTTGGCAGACGGTGCGGCCGATTCCCGCCCCAACGCAGGATTCATGCGGTTCACCGATATGAAGCAATACGGGTCTTCGCAAGATGGGAGGGATGTGGTTCCTTGGGTTTTGCGCCGGATCACCGATGCCGAGTCGCCAATTCGGGTCATTCGACATCTGCTTCGCGGGCTGTGGCCCGTGGGCAAATCTGTTCGCCGCGGGTCCGGCCCCCAGAAGGAGGAACGTCCATGGATAGTTCGCACGTCAGCGCTCTGCAGCTCAAGCATGCCGGCATCGAACGGCAGATCCACGAAGAATTGAGCCGTCCGATACCTGATGCCGCGGTGGTCCAGTCCCTCAAGAAGCGCAAGCTCAAGCTCAAGGAGGAACTCGCGCGGTTCTGACCGCCGGTTCCGTCCCGCGGGCGCCGGGATCGGCGGATGATGCCGCCGATCTCCGGACATTCCCCGATATCGTCCGCATTCGCTGAAGCGACGGCATCCGCTGCGTTCCCAAAGCCATGACTTTGCGTTACGCCAGAGGCATGAGCAGCGGAGCCGTCGAAGCAGCACGAACCATCCTCACCCGCCTTCACGAGGTGATGGCCTCGCGCAGCAATGCGCAAGCCAAGCTCAACAACGTGGTGGAGGTGATCGGCGAGTGCCTCGATAGCGAGGTCTGCTCGATCTACCTGCTGCGCGAAGGCATGCTCGAACTCTTCGCCACCCGCGGGCTGGCGCAGGAAGCCGTCCACGTCACCCGCATGGCGGTGGGCGAAGGCCTCGTCGGCATGATCGCCGACCAGATCGAGACGCTCAACCTGGCCGAAGCGGCCGCGCACCCCGACTTCTCCTATCGCCCGGAAACGGGGGAGGACAAGTTCCACTCCTTTGCCGGCGTGCCGATCGTGCGGCGCGAGCGCGCGGTGGGCGCCCTCTGCGTCCAGCACGTCGAGCCGCGCCGCTACGAGGAGATCGAGATCGAGGCGCTGCAGACGGTGGCGATGGTGCTGTCCGAGCTCATCACCAACGCCGACCTCATCGACGAGGAGGACGCCCGCGCGCTCGGTCCCGGGCAGAGCGGGCCCGAGCAGCTGCGCGGCCTGACGCTGGTCAAGGGCCTCGCCGCGGGGCTGGCGGTGTTCCACCAGCCGCGCGTCACCATCGAGCACGTCGTCGCGGAGGACACCGAGGCGGAGCGCCAGCGCGTCATCATGGCGTTCGAGCGCATGCGCGAGCAGATCGACCGCATGTCGAGCCAGGCCGAGTTCGGCCTCGGCGGCGAGCACGAGGAGGTGCTCGAGACCTACCGCATGTTCGCCTACGACGAAGGCTGGACGCGCCGCATCAACGAGGCGATCGACTCCGGCCTCACCGCCGAGGCCGCGATCGAGCGCGTGCAGCAGCGCACCCGCATGCGCATGCGCCAGATCGACGACCCGCTGCTGGCCGACCGCATGCACGACCTGGAGGACCTGGCCAACCGCCTCCTGCGCATCGTCTCGGGCCAGCTCGGCACCGCCGCTTCGATGGGCCTGCGCAACGACGCCATCCTCATCGCCCGCAACCTCGGGCCCGCCGAGCTGCTGGAATACGACCGGCGCCGGCTCAAGGGCGTGATCCTCGAGGAAGGCTCGCTCACCAGCCACGTGGTGATCGTGGCGCGGGCCATGGGAATCCCGGTGCTCGGCCGCGTGCGCGGCCTGCGCGCGGTCGTGCGCGAGGGCGACCAGCTCCTTCTCGACTGCGAGCAGGGGACCGCCATCGTGCGCCCGTCCCCGGGCTTGATGGAGGCCTTCGACGCGCGCTTCGCGCGGAACCGGGAGCGCCAGGCGGTGTACGCCGGACTGCGCGACGTCCAGCCGACCACGCGCGACGGCACCCGCATCCAGGTGATGATCAACGCCGGGCTGCGCGACGACGTCGCCAACCTCAACCTCACCGGCGCGGACGGCATCGGCCTGTTCCGGACCGAGTTCCAGTTCCTCGTCTCCGCCACGCTGCCCCAGCGCGAGCGCCAGACCCGGCTCTACCGCGACGTCATCGACGCGGCGGGAGAGCGCCCGGTGATCTTCCGCACGGTGGACATCGGCGGCGACAAGACGCTGCCCTACCTGCGCCACGACGACGGCGAGGGGGAGGAGAACCCGGCGATGGGCTGGCGCGCGCTGCGCGTGGCGCTGGAGCGCGACGGCCTGCTCAAGGTGCAGGCCCGCTCGCTGCTGGAAGCGGCGGCCGGCCGCAAGCTCAACGTGATGTTCCCGATGGTGGCCGAACCCTGGGAGTTCGATGCCGCCAAGGCGGTGTTCGACAACCAGCTCGCCTACTTGCGCCGCCGCAAGAAGGTGCTGCCCGAGGCGATCCGCTATGGGGTCATGCTGGAAGTGCCCGCGCTGGCCGAGCAGCTCGACCTGCTGGCGCCGCGCATCTCGTTCCTGTCGATCGGCACCAATGACCTGACGCAGTTCCTGTTCGCGGCCGACCGCGCCCACCCCAAGCTGGCGGAACGCTACGACTGGCTGAGCCCGGCGATCCTGCGGTTCGTGCGGCGGGTGGTACGCGACCTGGCCGGCTCCGGCGTGGACATCAGCGTCTGCGGCGAGATGGGCGGGCGCCGGCTGGAAGCGCTGGCGCTGCTCGGCCTGGGCATACGCCGCATGTCGATCACGCCGGCCGCGGTGGGCCCGATCAAGGAGCTCGTCGGCAAGGTCGACCTGGGGGAGATCACGGCAGCCATGGAGCGCTGGCTCTCCGCCCCGCCGCCGGACTTGCGTGCCGCGCTGTCGGCGTGGGCGGCGGAGCGCGACATCCTGGTCGATTGATCGAAGTTAGCTTTGCAGGTTCCCGTCCTGTTCTGCGCGGCCGGCTCATCGGGCGTAAGAGCTTGCACAAATTTCGTTTGGCCGGCTGCGGACTGATTGACTTTGGGCTGCGACACGGTTTGGTTAGGACAGGTAAGGTCGCATCTCCCACCCGTATGGAGCGGAATGGAAAACGTCGAAACCCAGGGTCCCGCGCCATCGCCGCAGAGCGCCGGCAGGCAGCTGCGCGCCGCACGCGAAGCCGCCGGGCTGAGCCGCGCCGACGTCGCCGCGCGCACCAAGATCGCCGAACGCCATCTCATCGCGATCGAGGAGGACCGACTGGGGGACCTCGCCGGACGAACCTATGCCGTCGGCTTCGCGCGGACCTATGCCCGCGCCGTGGGGCTGGACGAGCAGGCGATCGCCGCCCGGGTGCGTCGCCAGCTGGACAGCGAGGTCGCGGAGCGGCCCGCCATGGCTCCCAGCTTCGAGCCTGGCGATCCGGCCCGGGTGCCCCCGCGCCGCATCGCCTGGGTCGCCGCCATCGGGGTGATCGTCGCGATCGCGGTCCTGCTCGCCTTCTGGAGCAGCTTCCTGTCGCCGCAGGGCGAGCTGCCCGACCTCATCGCCCAGAACGCCGGCCCGGATAGCGGCCAGACTGCCGGCCCCGCAGCCCCCGCGGCGCCGGCCGCCGCGCCGCAGCCCACCCCTTCGGCCGCGCCCGCGGGACCGGTCATGCTGACCGCCACCGGCGACCAGGTCTGGGTCAAGGTGACCGACGCCACCGGGGCGCAGGTGCTGCAGAAGGAACTGGCGCAGGGGGAGAGCTGGACGGCGCCCGCCGGCTCCTCGGGGCTCCAGCTGCGCACCGGCCGTCCCGATGCCCTGCAGATCTCGGTGGGCGGCAAGGCGCTGCCCCCGCTGTCCGACAAGCCGCAGCTCATGTCCGGCGTCTCGCTCGCCGCGGCCGACCTCCTGGCCCGCTCCGCCGCGACCGCGGGTGCGCCCGCCCCGGCGCCCGCCACGCCGGCGGGGCAGGGCCAGGGCGGTAGCGCGCCGGCGCCGGGCGCCTGAGCTCAGGCGTAACCCGCCACCTCCTTGCCGCAGGCGCCCGGGCCCGGCGCCCGGCTGTCCACGGTTTTCCGAAGAGCGCCGCCTCGACAGGCGGGGGCGATTTCAGGCAACAGGTCTGTCGACAGCACCATTGGTTAATTCCCGGTTCGTCCAGCCTCGCCCATGGCGGGCGCAGCGATTTTCCGGCACGGAGTTGATGAGGCGATGAACTTTACCCCTCGCGCAATGCGGATCACGCGCTGGCTGGCGACGGCCGCCTCGATGGCGGTGCTTGTCGGTGGCGCAGGTCCCGTCCTGGCGCAGGACAGCAACACCAACGCGCGGCTGAGCAAGGTCGAGTCCGAGGTGCGCGCGCTGCAGCGCAAGGTGTTCCCGGGCGGCGACGGCCGCGCGTTCGAGCCGCAGATCACCGCGCCCGCCACGCCGACGCCGCTTCCCGGGCAGCCGGCCAGCACCCCGGTCACGGACCTGCTGAACCGCATGGGCGCGGTCGAGACCCAGATGGCGCAGCTCACCGCGCAAGTGGAGCAGAATACCAACCGCATCGCCCAGCTGGAGGCGAAGCTGGCCGCCGCCATGCCCCAGCCGCCGGTCGAGGCCGCGCCGGCCGGAGCGGCCGCGCCGCAGGCCAACCTCGACGCGATGACCGGCGGCGCCGCCACCAGCCCGTCGCGCCCGGCCGCGACGCCGTCGCGTCCCGTAACTCCTCCGGCGACCAGCCCGGCGGCACCGCCCGCACGCCCTGCCGCGGCCTCATCGGCGCGGGTGGAGGCGGTCAGGGCCATCGCCAAGCCGCAGACCAGCGATGCCGGCGACGACGAGTACAGCTACGGCTACCGCCTGTGGGAGGCCAAGTTCTACCCGGAGGCGCAGCAGCAGCTGAAGCTGTTCCTGACCAAGTACCCGCGCCATGCCCGCGCCAGCTGGGGCCGCAACCTGCTGGGCCGCGCCTATCTGGACGATGGCAACCCGAGCGAGGCGGCCAAGTGGTTCCTGCAGAACTTCCAGACCGACAAGCGCGGCGACCGCGCCGCGGACAGCCTGCTCTACCTCGCCGTCTCGATGAAGCAGCTCAAGGACACCAAGCGCGCCTGCATCGCGCTGGCGGAGTTCAGCGAGACCTACCCGGCGGAATCGGCCGGCCGCCTGGCCAGCCTCTACAACTCCACGCGCAGTGGACTCTCCTGCAGCTGATCGCGCGATCGGCGCGGAAGAGCTGGAGCGGTTCCGCGCCGGCCTCGCCGCCCTCTGGCCAGACGGGCTTGGCGAGGAACGGGCGCGCATCGGCATCGCCGTTTCCGGCGGACCCGACAGCCTGGCGCTGCTGATCCTCGCCGCGGCGGCGCTGCCCGGGCGCGTCGAGGCGGCGACGGTGGACCACGGATTGCGGCCCGAGAGTGCGGCCGAAGCCGCGGCGGTGGCGACCGCCTGCGCGGGGCTGGGCGTGCCGCATGCCATCCTCGCGGTCACCGTCGCTGCCGGCAACGTGCAGGCCGAGGCCCGCGCTGCGCGCTATGCCGCGCTGGCCGGCTGGGCACGGGCGCAGCGGCTTGCCGCGATCGCCACCGCGCACCATGCCGACGACCAGGCCGAGACGCTGCTGATGCGCCTGAACCGGGCGAGCGGGGTCGCCGGGCTGGCCGGCGCGCGGCCACGCGGCCTGGTGCCCGACACCGAGCTGCCGCTGCTCCGCCCGGTCCTCGACTGGCGCCGGGAGGAACTGGCCGCGGTGGTGCGCGGGACCGGGCTGGCCCCGGTCGAGGACCCCAGCAATGCCGACGACCGCTTCGACAGGGTGCGCATCCGCAAGGCGCTGGCGGTGGCCGACTGGCTGGACGTCCCGGCCATGGCGCGAAGTGCCGCCTACCTTGCGGAAGCCGACGCGGCGCTCGACTGGATGGCGGCGCTGGAATGGCGGTCCTGCGTGAAGGCGCAGCCCATGGGCCTGCGCTATCGTCCGCAGGCGCCGCAGGTGGTGGTGCTGCGCGTGGTGGCGCGGATCGTGCGCGAGCTCGACGGGGCGGACCCGCGCGGCAGCGCGGTCGCGCGGCTCGTGGAAGCGCTGGAGCAGGGCCGTCCCGCTTCGATCGGTGCGCTGGTGGTGCGGCCCAATGCCGGGGGGTGGAGCTTCGCGCGGGCGCCGGTACGCCGGCCCCCGCCGCCGCGCCCTCAGCCGCCGCTCCCTGAGCCGCCCACTGAGCCGAGCACTTAGCTGCCGACGAGGCTGTCGCCCAGGCCGACGTGCTTGCCGCGCGTGATGTAGACCTTGTCGCCGATCCTGGTCGTCTCGAACAGCCTGGCGGCGAAGCGATCCGGCATCCCCACGCAGCCATGGCTGGCGTAGCCGAGCGCGACGTCCGCACCGTGCAGGGTGATGCCGTCGTCGGTCAGCCGCTGCATGTAGGGCATCGGCGCGCCGGTGTAGATGTTGGAGACGTGGTCGCGGTCCTTCTGGGTGATCGGGAAGACGCCGAGCGGCGTCGGCTTGTCGTCGGTTCCCAGCAGGACCGCGGCCGCGCCGATCTCGTAGCCGCCGCGAAACACGGAGATCACCCGCGCCTCCAGGTCGACCGTGACGACGATCGGACCGGGCGGCACGCCCTTCTCGTCCCAGTGCCATTCGCCGTACCTGATCGGGCCGTCGATGGGCAGGATCCGCTTGATGACGAAGGGTGCGTCGGCGGGGGAAGGCTGCGAGGCGGGTGCGGCGGGTCGGGGCTGGGAATCAGGTGTGGCTGGGGTGGCGGCCGGTGGGGTGGCGGTCGGGAGCGACGCGGCGAGCTGCGCTTCGGCGAGCGAGGCCGGAGCCGGCGTCCCGGACGCGGCCGAGAACACGAGCAGCGCGGCCACGGCGGCGAGGGCGAGGAAGCCCGAGGCGAGAAGGATGCGCGCGTCCAAGAGTGGCGTCTTTCTGGTTCGTGCCGGCGAACGCTCCTGATAGGCGGCTTGCCAGCTTGCGTAAACGGGCAAGCCGCGCGGGACCCGTCCTACCTAGGTCCCGCGCCGGGCGATCCCGTCGCGCAGGATCGAGTTCGCCAGTTCGGCCACCTCCTCGGCCGGGGCGTCGTCCCAGACGGCGTAGCGCAGGCCGAGGAAGACGTTCATCCCCATGATCGCCCAGGCATGCGCCTCGCCCAGGTCCTCGCGCAGCTCGCCCTTGCGGATGCCTTCCGCCAGGCGCTCGTGGATGCGCGCGGCGGTGTTGCGGTAGTGCTGGCGAAAGCTCTCGGCATCGACGAACTCGGCCTCGTCGATGATGCGGTAGATCTCCTTGTGCTCGCTGGCGAAGCGCAGGAAGCCGACCAGCGAGGCGCGCTCCGATTCCAGCGCGGGCAGGTCCTGGCGGCGGGCGTTGCGGGCGGCCTCGCGCACCTTGCCGCTGAGGTCGTCGACCAGGGCGCGGAAGATCTCGTCCTTGGAATCGAAGTAGGTGTAGAAGCTGCCCAGCGCCGTCCCCGCGCGGCGGGTGATGCCGGTGATCGACGCCTCGTGAAAGCCCCGCTCGCCGAACTCGATCGCCGCGGCGTCGAGGAGCTTGCGCAAGGTGCGCCGCCCGCGCTCGGTCCGCGGGGTCTTGCCCGAAGCCGGCTTCTCGGCCGCAAGGTCTTCTGCCGGGATGGGAGGAGGGGGCGCCTCTGTTGTCACGACGACACAGCTAGACGGGGAGATGGCGCTTGGCAAACATTCAAAGTTGAAACCCGGTTCAACTATCAATATGGAAGGCGGCAACAACAAGCGTCCATGGGAGTGTGTGCGATGCGTAAGGCGCGGTTCCTCGCGGTTTCCTCTAGTGTTCTGGCCCTTTCGGGCGGCCTTGGCGCCGCTGCGCCCGCGCTCGCGCAGGATGCGGCCCCTGCCGCCGAGGCGCCCGCCGATTCGAGCGGGGGCGACATCATTGTCACCGCCCGCCGGCGCGAGGAGCGGCTCGTCGACGTGCCGATCGCCGTGACCAGCTTCAGCGGCGACCAGCTGGAGAAGTCGGGCGCCATCGACGTCACCGAGATCTCGCAGACCACCCCCAACGTCACGCTCGAACCCTCGCGCGGGACCAACTCGACGCTCTCCGCGTTCATCCGCGGCGTCGGGCAGCAGGACCCGGTGTCCGGCTTCGAGCAGGGCGTCGGCATCTACCTCGACGACGTCTACCTCAACCGCCCGCAGGCCGCCGTGCTCGACATCTACGACGTCGAGCGCATCGAGGTCCTGCGCGGCCCGCAGGGCACGCTCTACGGCCGCAACACCATCGGCGGTGCGGTGAAGTACGTGACGCGCCAGCTGCCGGACGCGTTCTCGCTGAAGCTGCGCGGCTCCTACGGCACTTACGACCAGGCCGATCTGGTGGTCACCGCCTCGGCGCCTGTGACCGACCTGATTCGCGTCGGCGGCTCGGTCGCGCGCCTCTCGCGCGGCGGCTTCGGCACCAACCTGACCACCGGCGAGGACAACTACAACAAGGATATCTGGGCGGGCCGTGCCAGCCTCGACATCGGCGGCTATGGCCAGCCGGTGCTGATCCGCATCTCGGGCGACTACACCAAGGACAAGTCGAACGCGCGCGGCGGCCATCGCCTGATCCCCGGCTACGTCTCTGGCGCCCCGGTGCTGGACGACGTGTACGACACCCGCGGCGGCCTTCTCGACCCGAAGCAGGAGGTGGAGGCCTATGGCTTCGCGATCAACGCCACCGCCGAACTGACCGACCGGCTGACCTTCCGCTCGATCAGTTCATGGCGCAAGGACGACAGCGCCTCCCCGATCGACTTCGATGCGCTGCCGGCGGTCGATGTCGACGTGCCCGCCTACTACCGCAACGAGCAGACCAGCCAGGAATTCCAGCTGCTCTACGACGACGGCGGCATGGTGCAGGGCATGATCGGCGCCTACTACCTGAGCGCCAAGGCCGACACCCAGTTCGACACGCGCCTGTTCACCGCGAACCCGGTGGTGCTGCCCGGACTGACCGCCTTCACCCAGGCGAACGTCGACACCGAGACCTTCGCCATCTTCGGTGACTTCACCTTCGACTTCAGCGAGCAGTTCAGCGCCTCTGTCGGCGGCCGCTACACCTGGGACGAGCGCAGGGCGCAGATCCTGCGGCAGAACTACCTGCTGGGCGGCTCGCCCGTGTTCGGCGGCGCCGGCGTGGCTGCGGGCGCACCCAGCACCGACTTCTCGGGCAAGGCGAAGTTCGAGAAGTTCACCCCGCGCGTGTCGGTCAGCTTCAAGCCGACGCCCGAGCACAACCTCTACGCAAGCTACAGCCAGGGCTTCAAGGGCGGCGGCTTCGATCCCCGCGGCGTCGGCGCCAGCGCCCCTGCCGCCACTCCGGGCGCACCGACCGACGCCGAGGTCGCCGACTACCTGAGCTTCGAGCCGGAGACGGTCGACAGCTACGAGATCGGCTACAAGGGCAACCTCTTCGGCGGTGCGCTCTACATCGCCGCGGCCGGGTTCTACATGGACTACAAGGACGTGCAGATCCCGGGGTCGGCGGGCTGCACGGTGGCCGGGGTGCCGACCTTCTGCGGGGTCATCACCAATGCCGGCAAGGCGCGCTTCAAGGGCGTGGAACTGGAGGCCAGCGCACGCCTCGGCCAGGACCTCGCCGCCGCCGGGGACCGTCTCAGCCTGTCCGGCTCGCTCGGCTACATCGATGCCGAGTACAAGGAGTACTTCGCCAACATCGCCACGCCCACCGGCCCGCAGCCGGTGGACGTGGCCGAGTTCCGCAAGGTGCAGAACACGCCCAAGTGGACCGGCTCGGCGACGCTCGCCTACACCGCGCCGGTGGGGGAGGGCGACGTCGCGTTCAGCACCACCTATTCCTACCGCGGCAAGACCTTCCAGTTCGAAGTGCCCAATCCCTACCTCGACCAGAAGGGCTACGGCCTGGTCGATGCCAGCCTCGTCTACACCGCGCCGAACGGCCGCTGGAGCCTCGGCGTCCACGGCAAGAACCTGTTCGACAAGCGCTACAAGACCTCCGGCTACACGTTCCTCACGACGAACGCGACCACCGGCGAGCTGGTGACGTTGCCCAATGGCCGGTTCCTGCCGACGCTGGGCACCGAAGGAACGCTGACCGCCTATTACGGCAACCCGCGCCAGGTCTTCGCGACCGCGACGCTGGAGTTCTGAGGAGGCAACGGGCATGGACTATCGCGTCCACCGCTTCCGCAGCGCCTGCGGGACGCTCGACCTGGCCGGGCGCGACTATCCGGCCGCCGCGGCCGGGGCGCCCGCGCTGCTGCTGATGCACGGGCTGACCCGCAACAGCGCCGACTTCGAGCCGCTGGCGGCGCGTCTCGCCGGACGCTGGCGGCTGATCGTGCCCGACCAGCGCGGGCGGGGGCTCTCCGCCTGGGACCCGGACCCGGCGAACTACCGCCCGGACGTCTACGCGCAGGACATGCTGGCGCTGCTCGACGAGCTGGGCATCGCGCAGGCCGGCCTCATCGGTACCTCGATGGGCGGGCTCATGGCGATGGTGATGAACGCCATGCGCCCCGGGCTGGCGCAGGCGGTCGTGCTCAACGACGTCGGGCCGGTTCTCGATCCCACCGGGCTGGCGCGCATCCAGGGCTACGTCGGGCCGGCCGGGGCGATGGCGGGCTGGAGCGAGGCGGCAGCCCGCACGCGGGCAATCAACGCTCCCGCCTTTCCGGACTATGGCGGCACCGATTGGGATGCCTTCGCCCGGCGCACCTGTCGCGAGAACCCAGACGGTACGGTCTCCTTCGCCTATGATCCCGCGATCGCGGAGAGCATCGCCGGTGCCGATCCGCAGACGGTGCCGCCGGATCTGTGGCCCTTGTGGGCGCTGCTCGACGCGGTGCCGGTGCTGGTGGTGCGTGGTGCCTTGTCCGACCTGCTCGCCCCTGCCACCGTGGTGGACATGGCGCAGCGGCACGCTGGCCCTTTCGCGAGCGTCGAGGTACCGCGGGTCGGGCACGCGCCGATGCTGGACGAGCCGCCGGCACTCGCCGCCATCGAGAGGTTCCTGGACGCGCACATGACCGCGCCGGGCGCTTGATCCCGCCGCGCGGCGCCCTCCGGGTGGCGGTAGGCCGCCAGACCCGGTAGCACCGCTCACGAAGAAGACAGGAAGGCCAGGCGCGATGCCGCGAACACCGCATTCATCCCCCGCTGCAAACACCCCTGGCGACGCTTCTGCCGGCACCTCGCCGCGCCTGGTGCTGGCGATGCTGCTGCTGGTCTACATCTTCAACTTCGTCGACCGGCAGATCCTCTCCATCTTGGCGGCGCCGATCCAGGCCGACCTCGGACTTGACGACGCGCAGATGGGGATGCTGGGTGGGCTCGCCTTCGCCATCCTCTATTCGACGCTGGGTGTACCGCTCGCCTGGGTGGCCGATCGCACCAGCCGGTCCTGGGTCATCACCGGCTCGCTGGTGGTCTGGAGCCTGTTCACCTCGGCCTGCGCGCTGGCGCAGGGATTCTGGCACATCTTCCTCGCCCGACTCGGCGTGGGCGTGGGCGAGGCCGGCGGCGTGGCGCCCAGCTATGCGGTGATCGGCGACCATTTCCCCAGCCACCGGCGCGCCTTCGCGCTGTCGGTCTACTCGCTGGGCATCCCGCTCGGCTCGGCGGCGGGCGTGCTCGCCGGGGGCTACGTGGCGCAGCACGTGGACTGGCGCAGCGCCTTCCTGCTGGTGGGCCTGGCCGGGCTGGTGATCGCACCGCTGTTCAAGCTGGTGGTGCGCGACCGGCCCCGGGCCGCGACCCAGGCCCCGACCATCCGCTTCGGCGAGGTGGCCGCGACCCTGGCGGGCAAGCGCGCCTTTTGGCTGCTGAGCTTCGGCGCGGCGTCGAGCTCGATGCTCGGCTACGGCGTGGCGTTCTGGCTGCCGAGCCTGCTCCAGCGCAGCTTCGGGCTCGACCTGGTGCAAGCCTCCTGCTTCTTCGGCGCCGTGCTGCTGTTGGGCGGCACCGTGGGCGTGCTGATGGGCGGGGCGCTGGCGGACCGGCTCGGCAAGGGCGACCGCGCCTGGTACGGCCGCGTCCCGGCCCTCGCCTTCGTGGCCGCGGTGCCGCTCTTCGCCGGGGGCATCTGGACCTCGAGTGTGCCGCTCGCCTTCATGCTGTTCCTGGTGCCGCAAGCGCTCGCCTACTTCTGGCTCGGCCCGGTGACGAGCGCGGTGCAGCACCTGGTCGATCCCCCCGCCCGCGCCACCGCATCGGCGCTGTTCCTGCTCATCAACAACCTGATCGGGCTGGGCGGCGGCATCTACGCGCTGGGCGCGCTGTCGAAGGCGCTGGCGCCGGTATGGGGCTCGGAATCGCTGCGCTACTCGATGCTCTGCGCGCTCGGGCTCTACCTGCTGGCGGCGCTGCTGATGACGCTCGCCGGGCCGGCCCTGCGGCGCGAGTGGGTGGCGGAGCGCTGAAAAACCCGCTTTGCACGCGTCCGCCGGACAGCTATGGAGCCCCTCCGCTGGTGAGCCGGTTTAGCTCAGTTGGTAGAGCAGTTGATTTGTAATCATCAGGCCGCGGGTTCGATTCCTGCAACCGGCACCAGCGCTTCCTGCTCTTTCATCCGGCGATGCATGTACGTCTCCATGCCGATGAACGCCTGCGGCCGCCGCGCATCGCGGTCTGGCCCGTGGCGATGGACGCGGGCCTTGCCGCGCCGCGGGGCCGCCTCCGTCACGCGCCGAAGGTCCAGCCTTCGGTGCGGGCAAGCTCCGGTGTGAGTTCGGCCGGGAACCACAGGTTCTCGCGCTCGGCGGTGCGGCGCAGCCATGCGGCGGTCACGAGCGCGTCGGCGCTGTGGTCGTCGATCGCGCCGGTGCCGCCGAGGGGGCGGGAGCCCAACGCCACCAGCGCCGCATCGAGGCTGGCGTGGTCGGTCATCTTGGCGCGGCCCGGCGAGCGGCCGGCGGCGACGGCGGCGAGGGCGGTGTAGATCTCCACCAGAACCGGCCCGCTCTCCGGCAGCGGATCGACGGGCCAGACCGGCAGCCGCCCCGCCAGGCGATGCAGCAGCCGCATGCCCGTCAGGCTCGACTTGCCCACTTGCGCTGCGCCGACGAGGTTGAAGTTCGAGTAAGGCTTGCATCCGGCGCGCGCCTGCGCGGCCTCGGTCACGCGCATCCGCCCGCGCCGGTGGGCCGCGCCCGGCAGGTGGAACAGCGCGCCTTCGCGCGCGCCGTGCCGGCGGAAGTAGGCGCTGAGGGCCGGGTCGTCGACGAAGCTGGGGACGGAGAGATGCGGGTCGGCCGTGCAGAGCCGATCAACCAGGGCCCAGAGCGCGCGGGCGTCGGGCGGGCTTTGCGGCCAGCCGGGGAAGAACGCCCCGGCATCCGCGAAGGGCAGCGAGATGCCGAGGTCCATCCCCACCATCGTCTCGGGCGGCAACCGCTCCAGCAGCAAGTCCAGCACGTCCTCGCGCGACCAGCGCGCATGGCCCGGCGGATGCAGGAGCTGCGGCGCGGCGTCGCCAGTGGCGCAGAGCGCGACGGCGATGCCCTTGTGGCGGTGCCCCAGCGCGCCGGACCAGTCGATCGCCATGAAGTGCCGGAAGCGCATCGCGCGGGTCACCCGTCGCGGCGCTCCGCGCGCTTGCGATCCCACCACTCGATCCGCTTCCTGATCTCGCGCTCGAAGCCGCGCTGGACAGGCTCGTAGTACGTCTGCGGCGCCATTTCCTCAGGCCAGTAGTCGTCGCCGGAGAAGCCGTCGGGTGCATCGTGGTCGTAGGCGTAGTCCTTGCCGTAGCCGATGTCCTTCATCAGCTTGGTCGGGGCGTTGAGGATGTTCGCCGGCGGGCTGAGCGAACCGGTCTCGCGGGCGCTCTTCCACGACGACTTGAAGGCCATGTAGGCCGCGTTCGACTTGGGCGCGGTGGCGAGGTAGAGGCAGGCCTGCACGATCGCCAGCTCGCCCTCGGGCGAACCCAGGAACTCGTAGGCGTCCTTGGCGGCCAGGCACTGCACCAGCGCCTGCGGATCGGCGAGACCGACGTCCTCGCTGGCGAAGCGCACCAGCCGGCGCAGCACGTAGAGCGGCTCCTCGCCGGCGGTCAGCATGCGCGCCATGTAGTAGAGCGCCGCCTGCGGGTCCGAGCCGCGCAGCGACTTGTGGAGCGCGCTGATGAGGTTGTAGTGCCCGTCCCGGTCCTTGTCGTAGACCGCAACCCGGCGCTGGAGGAACTGCCCGAGCCCGGCGGGATCGAGCGGAGCGGCGATGTTCGCGGCGTAGAGCGTCTCGGCCTGGTTGAGCAGGAAGCGCCCGTCGCCGTCGGCCGACGCGACCAGCGCCTCGCGCGCCTGCGGGGTGAGAGGCAGCGGGCCTTCCAGCGCCTCGGCCTTGTCCAGGAGCGCGTTCAGGGCTCCGGCGTCGAGGCGATGCAGGATCAGCACCTGGGCGCGGCTGAGCAGCGCAGCGTTGAGGGCGAAGCTGGGGTTCTCGGTGGTCGCGCCGACCAGGGTCACGGTGCCGCGCTCGACGAAGGGCAGGAAGCCGTCCTGCTGCGCGCGGTTGAAGCGGTGGATCTCATCCACGAACAGCAGCGTGCGCTGCCCCGCGCGCGCGGCGACGTCGGCCTCGGCAAAGGCCTTCTTGAGATCTGCCACCCCGGAGAACACCGCCGACACGGCGGCGAAGCGCATGCCCACCGCGTCCGCCAGCAGGCGGGCGATGCTGGTCTTGCCGGTTCCGGGCGGGCCCCAGAGGATCATCGAGGACAGCCGCCCCGCCGCCACCATGCGGCCGATCGCGCCTTCGGGGCCGGTCAGGTGCTCCTGTCCGACGACCTCCGCCAGCGCGTGCGGGCGCAGCCGGTCGGCCAGCGGGGCGTCGTCACGCAACTTAGCGGGGGATCCGGACGGCAGGTCGTCGGCGAAGAGGTCGGCCATCCCGGTCATCTAGGATCTCGGGCGGCCGATGGCGAGCCCTGCCGGTCGTCAGCGGGATTCAGGCCGGCTGTTCGGGCTGCCACAACTCGATCGGATTGCCCTCGGGATCGTGAATCCGCGCGAAGCGGCCGACGCCGGGCATGTCCCACTCGGGATCCCTGGTCGCCGCGATCCCCGCCTCTTCCAGCCGGGCGCAGAGGTCGTCGAGATCGTCGACCCGCAAGTTGAGCATCCACGGCCGGTCCGCCGCGAAGTAGTCGCTCGTCGCGGGGAAGGGGGAGAAGACGCAGGGCCCCGCCTGCGTTTCCCACATGCCGTAGGGAACGGAGCCGACCCCCAGGTGCTCGGCATACCAGGCGCGCAACGCCTCCGGATCGCGTGCCCTGAAGAAGAAACCGCCGATCCCGGTGACGCCCATGCTGCCCTCCCATGCTGCCGCGGACCGTCGCGTCCCGCAGGCCGGTGCGCGAATGCCGGTGCCGCGTCCGTGCCGCGCCTGTATAGCAGGATGCGACTGGGAAAGGGAATCGCATCATGCCACATCCGCTGGGCCTGGAACTGCTGACGGTGCTGGGCCTCGATCCCGTGGAGCACGTGACGCTGGCGGCGGACCTGGGCTGCAGCGCCATCTCGCTGGGGCTGACGCAGCTGCCCGAGCGGTTCAATCCGCACGGCTATCCGGCCTGGTCGCTGCGGGAGGATGCCGGGCTTCGGCGCGAGCTCAAGGCGGCGCTGCGCGACCGGGGCGTCGGCATCTGCCTGGCCGAGGGCCTCGGCGTGACGCAGCGGGAAGACGCCTCCGCGCGCGCCCGGGACATGGACCTGTTCGCCGACCTCGGCGCACGGCGGGTCAACGCGGTGGACATGGGTGCCGAGCGCGAGCGCGCCTTCGACCAGTTCGCCGTTCTGGCGCAGATGGCCGAAGCGCGCGGCATGGCGTTTTCGATCGAGTTCTCGCCGATCTTCACGATCCGCACGCTCGCGGATGCGCTCGCGGCGGTGAGGCACGTCGGGGACGGGCGCGCGACGGTGCTGATCGACACCATGCACTTCTTCCGTTCGGGTGGATCGGTGGCGGAGATCGCCGCGCTCGATCCGGCGCTGATCGGGTACGTCCAGCTTTGCGACGTGCAGCGCAAGTCGACGCAGGACTACCTGAGCGATGCCATGACCGGCCGCATGATCCCGGGGCAGGGCGAGCTGCCGCTGCGCGAGTTCGTCGAAGCGCTGCCCCGCGGGCAGCTGCTCGGCCTGGAGGTGCCGCTGGTGGGAGCGGCCCGCAGCGGGCGCACGGCCCTGGACTATGTGGGCGAGATCGTGCGCCGCACGCGCGATTTCCTGGCTTAGGGCAGGCTAGCGGCGCGCGGCCAGCACCATCTCGGCGCCCTTCTCGGCGATCATCATGGTGGGCGCGTTGGTGTTGCCCGAGACGATGCGCGGCATGATCGAGGCGTCGATCACGCGCAGGGCCTCGATCCCCCGCACGCGCAGCTCGGCATCGACCACGCTGCCCATCGCCGCCGTGCCGACGGGGTGGAAGATGGTCGTGCCGATCTCGCCGGCCGCGCGTTGCAGTTCCTCCTCGCTGGCGAACTCCGGGCCGGGGCGCACTTCCTCGGGATGGTAGCGCGCGAGCGCCGGGCGGGCGACGATGCCGCGGGTGATGCGGATCGCCTCGGCCGCTACCCGCCGGTCTTCCCCGGTCGACAGGTAGTTGGGGCGGATCGACGGCGGGACGGCGGGATCGGCGCTGACGATCCGGGTGGTGCCCCGGCTCTCCGGCCGCAGGTTGCAGACGCTGGCCGTGAAGGCGGGGAACGGGTCGAGCGCGCCGCCGAACGCGGCGAGGCTGAGCGGCTGCACGTGGTATTCGAGGTTCGGCGTGGCGTAACGCGCGTGGCTCCGCGTGAAGACGCCGAGCTGGCTGGGCGCCATCGCCATCGGCCCGCTGCGCCGCAGCGCGTACTCCAGCCCGATCAGCGCCTTGCCGAAGAGGTTCGCGGCGCGCGCGTTCAGGGTGGCGACGCCGGAGACGCGAAAGGCGCAGCGCAGCTGCAGGTGGTCCTGCAACCCCGCGCCCACCTCGGGCCGATCGACCAGCGGCGCGATCCCCAGGTCCTGCAGCCGCTGCGCGTCGCCGACGCCGCTACGCTCCAGGATCGCGGGCGAGCCGATGGCGCCCGCCGCCAGGACGACCTCGCCGGCGGCGCGCGCCTGGCGCGGCTCGCCGCCCAGGGTATAGGCGATCCCCACCGCGCGCCCGTCCTCGACGATCACCCGGTCGACCAGCGCGCCGGTCTCCACCTTGAGATTGGTGCGACTGCGCACCGGCTTCAGGAAGGCATCGGCCGCGCTCCAGCGCCAGCCCTTGCGCTGCGTCACCTGGAAGAAGCCGGCACCTTCGTTGTCCCCGGTGTTGAAGTCCCGGCTATGCGGGATGCCGTGTTCCTCGCAGGCGTCGCGGAAGGCCTCCAGGATGTCCCAGCGCAGGCGCTGGCGCTCGACCCGGATCTCGCCGCCGCTGCCGTGGAAGGCGTCGCCGCCCTCGTAGTGGTCCTCGGCGCGCTTGAAGTAGGGCAGGACTTCGTCCCAGGCCCAGCCGGCGTTGCCCGCCTGGCGCCAGCCGTCGTAGTCGGCGGCCTGACCGCGCATGTAGATCATGCCGTTGATCGAGGAGCAGCCGCCGAGCACGCGCCCGCGCGGGTACTTGAGCGCGCGCCCCCCCAAGCCCTCTTCGGCCTCCGTCGACAGGCACCAGTCGGTCCGCGGATTGCCGATGCAGTAGAGGTAGCCGACCGGCACCCGGATCCAGATGTAGTCGTCCTTGCCGCCGGCCTCGAGCAGCAGCACGCGGCGCCGCGGGTCCGCGCTCAGCCGGTTGGCGAGCACGCAACCGGCGCTTCCGCCACCCACGATGATGTAGTCGAACTCTCCCATCGCCCAGGGCTATGCCGGGCCTTGCTCGCGATCAAGCGGGCGCTTTTGCCAGGTATGCGGCCCCTTCGATTGGCCGCTCGGGCGATGCCGGACGCGGGACTTCGCAAAGGCCTTGAAGGGGCCGGGCGCGCGGGACAGGATCGGGCAAGGAAGAGGAGAACGCCATGTCCCGACCCCTGCTCGGCAAAGTGGGCATCTGGTCGCTGGAGCTGCGCTTCGGCGACAAGGCCCAGTCGAGCGCGGCTGCGCAAGAGCTCGAGGCGCTGGGGTACGGCGCGATCTGGATCCCGGGCGGCATCGACGACGGCGCCCCCGCCGACGTGGAACGGCTGCTCGGCGCGACGACGCGGATCACCGTCGCCACCGGCATCCTCAACATCTGGAAGCACGAGCCCGCGCAGCTCGCCGCCTGGTTCGCCGGGCTGCCGCCACAATCGCGGGCGCGCACGCTGCTGGGCCTTGGGATCAGCCACGGGCCGATCATCGGCGAGAAGTGGGGGCGCCCGCTCGAAGTCACCGCCGCGTTCCTCGACGGGCTGGATGCGGTGGGCATGCCGCGCGACAACCTGTGCCTCGCCGCCCTCGGCCCCAAGATGGTGGCCTTGTCGGGAGACCGCACCTCGGGCGCGCACCCCTACCTCGTCACGCCCGAACACACGGCCCAGGCTCGCGCCATTCTCGGCGAAGGCCCGCTGCTGGCGCCCGAGCAGGGGGTAGTGCTGGCGCAAGACCCGGCCACCGCGCGCACGCTGGCGCTGGGCGCGCTGGAGCATTACCGCGAGTTGCCGAACTACCGCAACAACTGGCGCCGCCTGGGCTTCACCGAGGCCGAGATCGACAGGGGCGACGATCGCCTGCTGGACGCGCTGTTCGCCATCGGCGGTCCGGAAGCGGCCGTGGACCGGGTGCGCGCCCACCTCGAAGCCGGAGCGGACCACGTCTGCCTCCAGGTCCTTGCCGGCCCCCGCGGCGGGGACTTCGACACGCTGCTGCCGCAGTGGCGCGCGCTGGCGCAGGCATTGGCGCTGGCGTGAGCGAAGCGGTTGCGCGCGCCGAAATGGCGGAGGCGGGTGAGCGGGAAGGGCGCATGCGCGGCCGCTCAGTGGGGCACCGCATCGAAATCGACGCGCCACCCGAGCTGGTGTGGGACTTCATCGCCGACTTCGAGGGCTGGCAGGGGTGGAACCCGCTCTACGTCGAAACCCGTGGCCGTGCCGAACCCGGGGCGACGCTCCACTTCCAGGTGCGGCTGCCCGGCATGAAGCCGCAGCGCGCGCGGGCGCGGGTGCTCGCCTGCGAGCCCGAGCAGCGCCTGGAATACCTCGTCTCCGGGCTCGGCGGGCTGGTCAGGACCCAGCGCGTCGTCGCGCTGGAGGAGCTGTCTCCCACGCGCTGCGCCGTGCTCAACCTCGAGATCATGGGCGGCCTGCTCGGGGGCGTGCTGTCGCGGATGCTGGGCGAAAAGGTCGGGCAGGCGCTGGAAGGCATGAACGCGGCGCTGCGCACGATCGCCGAGCGCAAGTGGCGCGGCCAAAGCGGCTGAAGGACCATCGGGGCCGCGGTTAACGTCTTGTCAACGATTTGCCGGTAGCGCGGTGGGCACAGGAGATGGCGGCTTGCCGCCAGATTTGACAGGGGCCGCCGTCAACGCGGCGGCTCCTGCAAATTCAGGCAGAGCCCCAACCAGTCCTGCTTCGTTCGGCACCCGCCTCAGTTGCCCAGCGCGTGCTGCTCCGCCGTCACCGGCACGCCCGCCGGTTCTCCCTCGCTCCACGCGCGCACCATCCAGATCGCCGACAACGACAGGACCGCGAGCGCGAGGCTGGCGATCAGCACGTAGCGAACGATACTGGGCGTGCTTCCACCGCGTGCTTCGTCGTCCTCGAGATGGATCTCGTCACCGACACGTTGCATGGTCGCTCTCCCACCGGCCCGGTCATGCTGCGCGGCAGTGCCTCTGCACCGGACCAACTGAAGAAACGTGCCGGGTGCCGTCCCGGTTCCCGGGCGGTCAGGCCGCGTGTACGGAGGCGAGGTCGAGCAGCTGGAGCGTGCGCTCGTCGCGGCGGCCCTGGCAGAAGGCGTCCAGGGCATGGCCATAGGGGTCGAGGCGATCGCCCTCGCCCGTCGCGGCGAGTTCGAACAGGGTCATCGAACTGCAGAACTTGAGCGCATCCACCGGTCCCAGGATCGCCACCGCGCTGCGCCGCCCGGCCCAGCCGAGCATCATCTGGGTCGTTTCGGCCAGTCTGCGGCCGAGTATGCGGTGGCGCAGGTACGCCCGAGCCTCGGGCAGGCTCCCGATGGCGTAGCGCTGGGCCATGGGGCTGGTGCCTAGGCCGGCGAGCTGAGGGAAGAAGAACCACATCCAGTGCGACTGCTTCTCGCCCCGGGCAAGTTCCGCGCGAACCTGGCGATAGACGGCGTCCTGCGCCGCGACGAACCGGTCGAGCCCGCTTGCGACCGGCTGGTTTCCGCGTGCGCGTTCGCGCCCGTCATCGCCGATCCCTCGCGCCATCACGGCATCTTGCCACCATCTTCCGCCACGGCCTGCTGCGTGTCGGCATGGCCGCCGGTGTTGTCGGGCGCGTTGAGCGCGCCGGTCATCCAGATCGCCGAGAGGGCGATGATGACCAGCACCAGGCTGATGAGCAGGATGTAGCGCACCACGTTGGGCGTCGCGCCGCTGCGCGCCTCGACCTTGTCGAGATGAACTTCCTGGCCGCGGGTTTCCATGGCGTGTCTCTCCGAATGCGGGCGCCGCTGACGGCACCTTTCCCGAGACAACACGCCAGGCGCGGCGACGTTCCCCGCCGCTCGCTCCCGCGGCAGGCACGATCAGTCGCGCAGCAGTTCGTTGATCCCGGTCTTGGAGCGGGTCTGCGCGTCGACGGTCTTGACGATCACCGCGCAGTACAGCGACGGACCCGGCGTGCCGTCGGGCAGCGGCTTGCCGGGCAGGGCCCCGGGCACCACCACCGAGTAGGGCGGAACGCGGCCGACGTGGACCTCGCCGGTGGCACGATCGACGATCTTGGTCGAGGCGCCGATGAACACGCCCATCGACAGCACCGCGCCCTCGCCCACGATCACGCCCTCGGCCACTTCCGAGCGGGCGCCGATGAAGCAGTTGTCCTCGATGATGACCGGACCGGCCTGCAGCGGTTCGAGCACGCCGCCGATGCCGGCGCCGCCCGAGATGTGCACGTTCTTGCCGATCTGCGCGCAGGAGCCGACGGTCGCCCAGGTGTCGACCATCGTGCCCTCGCCGACGTAGGCGCCCAGGTTCACGAAGCTGGGCATCAGCACCACGCCCTTGGCGATGAAGGCGCTGCGCCGCACCACGGCGCCGGGGACCACGCGCATGCCGGCGGCCTTGAAGCGCGCCTCGTCCCAGCCGGTGAACTTGAGCGGCACCTTGTCGAACGCCGGTGCGCCGGCGGCGCCGTAGTCCATCACGCCGTTGTCGGCGAGGCGGAAGCTGAGCAGCACGGCCTTCTTGAGCCACTGGTTTACCACCCACTCACCGTCGATCTTCTCGGCCACGCGTGCTTCGCCCGCATCGAGCAGTTCGAGGGCGGCCTCGACGTGGGCACGCACTTCCGCGCTGGCGGGAGTAACCGTGTCGCGCTTTTCAAATGCGTCCTCGATCAGGCCTTGAAGAGCGATGGTCGAGATGGGTGCGTCGAGGGCGGACATGCTGGGTCTCCGAACGGATGAATCTTTCGCCGCGCGGCCTAGAGCGAGATGGTGGGGCGGGCAAGGGGTGTGGGGCAGGCAGGGCGTACGTGGCCCGGGGCCTTCGCCCCGTTCCGGTACCCCGCAGCCCGCGATCAGGCCTCTGGCTGCATCAGCTCGCGCACGAAGCCGATCAGCCCGGTCTGGCGCGCGCGGCGCAGGCGTTCGGCGTGGAGGATCTGCGTCACCTGGCCGAAGCAGCTCTCGATGTCGTCGTTGACCACGACGTAGTCGTAGCCGTCCCAGTGGCTGATCTCCGAACGCGCCCGCTCCATGCGCCCGTGGATGACCTCGGCGCTGTCGGTGCCGCGCCCGGTCAGGCGGCGGCGAAGCTCATCGATGCTGGGAGGCAGGAGGAACACGCGCACCACGTCGCGCTCCAGCTTCTGGTAGAGCTGCTGGGTGCCTTGCCAGTCGATGTCGAACAGGTAGTCCTGCCCGTCCTTCAGCCCCGCCTTCACCTGCGCCTTGGGCGTGCCGTAGCTGTAGCCGAAGACCGTCGCCCATTCGAGGAAGTCGCCATCCTCCACCATGCGCTCGAACTGCGCGGGGCTGACGAAATGGTAGTCGACGCCGTCGACCTCGCCGGGCCGAGGGGGGCGGGTGGTGCATGATACCGAGTTGCAGATATGCGGATCCGCCTCCAGCAGCATCCGCGCGATCGTCGTCTTGCCCGCGCCCGAGGGCGACGAGAGGATGAACATCAGGCCGCGCCGGGCGAGCTTGCCGGCGGTCTCGGGTACGGGTGCAGTCTGGACCATGGCCCCCGATGGCGATGGTCGCGGCGCAAATCAAGCAGGAGAATGGAGCAGCGGTGCCCCGGTGGCCTCACGCGTCCTGCGCGCCGTCCTTGGCCATCTCGTGCAGGTCCTTGGCGCCCTCCGCCCGCGCCGTCCGGGCGCGGCTGCGGTCGTAGAGCGTCTTGGCGATGAGCGCGCCGCCCACCGCGATGGCGCCGGGGACCGAGCCGATCGCGACTCGGGCGAGGGCGCCGTGCAGCAGCGTCTCGGTGATGGTGCGGCCCTTGAGGATCGACTTGGCCTTGCGCGGCGAATAGCTGGCGCCCAGCACCGCGCGCTCGACGGCGCGCCGCGCGATGGTGGTGCCGGTGCGCAGCGCGATGTCGGCGATCACCAGGTTGGTGGCAGGATTGGGGCTGGGCCCGTGCAGTTCGCCGCCGTTGTCGGCCAGCGCCTTGAGGCTCTTGGTCGGCGCCGCGACGACGCCGGCCGCCTTCCTGGCCTGCTGCTTGATGGCGCTGGTGGAGATCGCCCGTTTTCTCATCGCCCTCGTCCTCGGGCGCTGCGAGCGCCTACTTCTTCTTGCCGAAATCGACCGAGACGACGTTCGAGCCGTCCTCGCTGGGAGTAATGCGCGAGGTGACGTCGCGTTCCGGGCCGTCGTTGCCGGCCGAGGCGGTGGTCGTCTCGTTCTCGTCGTCGGCCATGGCCTGGAACTGCAGGCCGAAGTCCACTGCGGGATCGACGAAGGCGGTGATCGCCGAGAACGGGATGTCGAGCTTGGCCGGCATCTGGTTGAAGCTGAGGCTGACGGTAAAGCCCTCGTCGGTGACGGCCAGGTCCCAGAACTTGTTCTGGAGGACGATCGTCATCTCGTCCGGAAAGCGGGCCCTCAGGTCGGCCGGGATGCTCACGCCCGGAGCGCCGGTCTTGAACGTGATATAGAAGTGGTGGCTGCCGGGAAGGACGCCGTTGCCGGCCTCGACTTGGCCGAGCACGCGGCCGACCACGGCGCGCAGGGCTTCCTGCACGATCTCGTCGTAGGGGATCAGACTGTCTGGCGGGGTATCGTTCATCGCGCCTTACGTGCTCATGCTTCGTGGGCCGGTCAAGCGGGTTCGCGCGCAAATCCACACGGCCGGGCAGGGTTATCCCTAGATCGCGACCACCGAGCGGCCGGATATCCCGTGTAAAACGCGCCAGGGGCGCAGTGGTGCCGCGCAGAATTGATTCCCTCGCGCACGGGTATATAGGCGCTCCCATGCGCACTGCCTCGATCACCCGCAAGACCCACGAGACCGACATCGACGTCGCCGTCAACCTCGACGGTACGGGTGCCTACCAGGTTTCGACCGGGATCGGCTTCCTCGACCACATGATCGAGCAGTTCAGCCGCCACTCGCTGATCGACATCACCTGTCGCATCCGGGGCGACCTCCATGTCGACCAGCACCACACCACCGAGGACAGCGCCATCGCCATCGGCCAGGCCATTGCCAAGGCGCTGGGCGACAAGGCCGGCATCGGTCGCTACGGCGACGTGAACTCCCCCATGGACGAGGCGCTGAGCCGCGTGTCGCTGGACATCTCTGGCCGGCCGTATCTGGTGTGGCGGGCGCAGTTCACGCAGGAGAAGCTCGGCGAATTCGACACCGAGCTGGTCGAGCACTGGTTCCACTCGATCGCGCAGGCGGTGGGCATCACGCTCCACATCGAGCTGCTCTACGGCACCAACAACCACCACATCTGCGAAGGCATCTTCAAGGGCTTCGCCCGCGCCATGCGCTCGGCGGTGGAGCTCGATCCGCGCAAGGGCGGGGCGATCCCCTCGACCAAGGGCATTCTCGGACAGGACTCGCTGTAATGGCCAGCTTCATCGTCTCGCTTACCTATACCGCGCCGGTCGAGAAGGTCGACGCCCTGCTCGAGGACCACGTCGCCTGGCTGCGGGCCGGGTACGCCAACGGTCATTTCCTGGGGTGGGGCCGCAAGGTGCCGCGCAGCGGCGGCATCATCCTGGCCCGTGGGGAAAGCCGCGAGGCGGTCGCCGCGCTGGCCGCGACCGATCCCTTCGTGGCGGGCGGCGTCGCCACCGTCGAGGTGATCGAGTGGGCGCACGGATACCTGGATGACAGCATCGCCGGCCTTGCCGGATGACGCTGGCGCTGATCGACTACGGCGCGGGCAACCTTCATTCGGTCGCCAACGCCCTGCGGGCCGCGGGGTGCGAGGATCTGGCCGTCACCGACCGGCCCGAAGTGGTGCGCGCCGCGGACCGGATCGTCCTGCCCGGCGTCGGCTCCTTCAAGGCTTGCGCCGAAGGGCTGCGGGCGATCGACGGCCTCGTCGATGCGATGGTCGAGCGGGTCCATGTGGGCGGCGCGCCGTTCCTGGGCATCTGCGTGGGCATGCAGCTGCTCGCCACGCGCGGACTGGAGCATGGCGTCACCCCGGGGCTCGACTGGATCGCCGGGCAGGTGCAGCGGATCGAGCGCACCGATCCCGCGGTCAAGATCCCGCACATGGGATGGAACGACGTGGCGCTCGGCCGCCAGGATCCGGCCAGCGGGCTGGTCGAGCCCGGCGAGGCCTATTTCCTGCACTCCTACCACTTCCAGCCCGAGGACGGCTCCGCCGTCGCCGCCATGACCGACCACGGCGGCGGCCTCGTCGCCGCGGTGGCGCAGGACAATGTCGTGGGCGTCCAGTTCCATCCCGAGAAGAGCCAGGCCTACGGGCTGGCGCTGCTCGCCCGCTTCCTGGAGTGGAAGCCTTGAGCGCGTCGAAGCCCGCGCGCCGCCCTCTGTGTCTCAGGATCGCCGTCCCATGATCGTATTTCCCGCCATCGACCTCAAGCAGGGCCAGGTCGTGCGCCTGGCCGAAGGCGACATGGCGCGCGCCACCGTCTACGGGGACGATCCGGCCGCGCAGGCCATGCTCTTCGCCGCAGCGGGCTCGCAGTTCCTGCACGTCGTCGACCTAGACGGCTCCTTCGCGGGCCGGGCCGAGAACCGCGAGGCGGTGGAGGCGATCGTCGCCGTGTTCCCCGGCCACGTGCAGCTGGGCGGCGGCATCCGCACGCCCGATGCGGTGGCGGGCTGGTTCGACCTCGGCGTCTCCCGCGTCGTCATGGGGACAGCCGCGCTCAAGGACCCGCAGTTCGTCAAGGACATGGCGCGCGAGTACCCGGGCGGCATCGTGGTGGCCGTGGACGCGCGCGACGGCATGGTCGCGACCGAGGGCTGGGCACAGGTCTCGGACGTCTCGATCGTCGACATGGCGCGCCGCTTCGAGGATGCGGGCGTCGCCAGCCTGCTGTTCACCGACATCGGCCGCGATGGGCTGCTGAAGGGCTGCAACATCGACGCTACCGTCGACCTCGCACGCCGCACCGACCTGCCGGTGATCGCCAGCGGCGGGGTCAAGGGCCTCGACGATATCCGCCTCCTGGCGCTCCATGCCGGGAACGGGATCGAAGGCGTGATTACGGGCCGCGCGCTCTACGACGGACGGCTCGACCTCGCCGCCGCGATCGCGATGGCGGAGCGCGAAGGGTGAACGAGAACCGCCTGATCGCGGTTCTGGCGCTCGCCATCTTTGTGCCCGGCGTCCTGTGGGCCTGGCGTGACTACCGCGAGGGGCACGTGCGCCTGATGCTGTTCAGCCGCCGCCGCTCGACGGTGGCGGTCCGGCGCCAGGACGACCTGCGCAGGTTCATGATGTACACCGCATTCAACGCGCTGCTCTGCGTGGTGGTGGCGGTCTTCGCCGTGCTGCTGTTCTTCAAGCCCGTGGAGTGACCTGAATGACCGTGCGCGTCCGCGTCATCCCCTGCCTCGACGTCCGCGATGGGCGTGTGGTGAAGGGCGTCAACTTCGTCGACCTCAAGGACGCCGGCGATCCTGTCGAGCAGGCGCGCGCCTACGATGCGGCCGGTGCGGACGAGCTGTGCTTCCTCGACATCTCCGCCAGCCACGAAGAGCGCGGGACCCTGCTCGACGTCGTCCAGCGCACCGCCGAGGTCTGCTTCATGCCGCTGACCGTCGGGGGCGGCGTGCGCACGGCGGAGGATGCCCGCGCGCTGCTGCTGGCGGGCGCCGACAAGGTGGCGGTCAACTCCGCGGCCGTCGCCCGTCCCGAAGTGGTGGCGGACGTCGCGGAGAAATTCGGCTCGCAATGCATCGTCGCCTCGGTGGACGCTCGCAAGGTCGGGCCCGGGCGGTGGGAGATCTTCACCCACGGCGGCCGCAAGGCCACCGGCATCGACGCGCTGGAGCACGCGGTCAGGCTCGCCGGCCATGGCGCCGGCGAACTGCTCGTCACCTCGATGGACGGGGACGGCACGCAGAACGGCTACGATCTGGAGCTGACGCGCACGATCGCCGATGCGGTGTCGATCCCGGTCATCGCCAGCGGCGGCGTCGGCAATCTCGATCACCTCGTCGCGGGCGTGACGCAGGGCCATGCAAGCGCGGTGCTGGCCGCTTCGATCTTTCACTTCGGCAAGCACTCGGTGGCCGAGGCACACGCGGCCTTGCGCGCCGCGGGGCTGCCCGCCCGCGGCTGAGCGCCGAACTGCTCCGTATCGGGACATCGCCGCGACGCCGCTTGCTGCATTGCGGCGTACTGGCCATGCACCCCGCAATCCCTCGACTCGCAGGAGCTTTCCGGTGCCTGTCATCCGATACCTGCCGGCGATCCTCGCGTTCGCCGCCGTTTCCCGGCCGGCCCATGCCGCAGGCGGCATCCCCTTGCCCGAGCCGAGCAGCCTGCTTCTCCTCGGGCTCGGCGTCGCCGGTGTCGCCGTCGGGCGCAAGCTGTCGTCCAAGCGCTCCAAGGACTGACCCCGCAGGGGCGGCGTCTCTCTGACGGAGCCTTGACCCTGCCGGCCCCGCGCCGCATGGGCAGATCATGAGCAGCCCCGATACCCTCGCGCGCCTGGAAGCCACGATCGCGCAGCGCCTCGGCGCCGATCCCGCCTCGAGCTACGTCGCCAAGCTGAACGCGCGAGGCCTCGGCAAGATCGCGCAGAAGCTGGGCGAGGAAGCCACCGAGACCGTGATCGCCGCACTGACGGAAAACCGCGAGGCGCTGGTCGGCGAGGTCGCGGACCTCGTCTTCCACCTCATGGTCCTGCTCGGCGCCAAGGGGGTGCCGCTGGCCGAGGTGCTGGCGGAGCTGGATCGCCGCGAGGGCGTCTCGGGGATCGCCGAGAAGGCCGCCCGGCCTCAGGACTGACACGCAGGACACCGCAAGGGAGCCCCTATGCCCATCGACCCGAAGCTGCCCTACGACCCCGCCAACATCTTCGCGCGCATCCTGCGCGGCGAACTCCCGTGCGCCCGGGTCTACGAGGACGATCACGCGCTGGCGTTCAACGACATCCGTCCGCAGGCGCCGGTCCATGTCCTGGTGATCCCGAAGGGCGAATACGTCTCGTGGGACGACTTCACCGCCAAGGCGAGCGACGCCGAGATCGCCGGCTTCATGCGGGCGGTGGGGGCCGTCACGCGGCAGCTGGAGCTCGACGGGCCCGGCTACCGGCTGATGGTCAACATGGGCGGTGCCGGGCACCAGGAAGTGCCGCACCTGCATGTCCACATCTTCGGCGGCCGGCAGTTCTTCCAGATGATCGCGGACTGACCGGCACGGCCGTCCCGGCGAGGCTGTCCACCGGAAATTTGCCGTTCGGCCCAGGCTGCTGGCCGGTTCGCGATGGCTCCGGGGTTGAAGTCGCCCTCCGCCCGATCCACAACCGCCGCGATGACGGACACACCTGCACCCCCGCTCGCGGCCCAGTCCGGCGTGATCGACGGCGATGTCCATCGCTATGCCCTTCGCGTGTTCTACGAAGACACCGATGCGGGCGGCGTGGTGTACCACGCCAACTACCTGAGCTGGTTCGAGCGGGCCCGCTCCGACTTGCTCGACATGCTGGGCGTCGACCAGCGCGGTGCCATGGAGGCTGGGATCGGGGTCTATGCCGTGGCCGAGGCGAACCTGCGCTACCTGTCGCCGGCGCGACTGGGCGACACGGTGGTGATCGAGACTTCGGCCGTCACCGTCGGGCGCGTTGCCAGCACTCTGCGCCAGATCGCCTGGCGCGGCGACGTGCGGCTCTGCGAGGGGACCGTAAAGGTGGCGTTCATCAGCCCTGAAGGACGACCCCGCCGACAGCCCGAGGCGTGGCAACAAGCCTTCACCTCGCTCGTTCCCATCGCGATTTCCGCTCCGGAAGGACAAGAATGACGTTCGAAGTGCTTGCCTCCACTCTGCAGTTCGCCGGCGAGACCGGCCGCCTCAATCCCGTCAAGCTGTTCCTCGATGCCGACATCGTGGTCCAGGTCATCATGGCCGGCCTCGTGCTCGCCAGCATCTGGGTGTGGACCATCATCGTCACCTTCACGCTGCGCATGGGATCCGTGTCGCGCCGCTGCGACGAGTACGAGGAGGGGTTCTGGGAGGCCCAGAACTTCGAAACCTACCAGAAGGAGCGCAAGCGCGGCGACGTGCCGATGGGGAAGGTGGCGGGCGCCGGGCTCGGTGAATTCCGCCGCAACGCCACGGGCCCGGTCGATCCCGAAGGCGCTCGCCAGCGGATCGCGCTCATCATGAACTCGGCGGTGGGCGAAGAGGCGGACAAGCTGTCGGACCGCCTGAACTTCCTGGCGACGGTCGGCTCGGTGGCGCCCTTCGTGGGTCTGTTCGGGACCGTGTGGGGCATCATGAAGAGCTTCTTCGACATCGGCGCGCAGCAGAACTCCTCGCTCGCAGTCGTGGCTCCTGGCATTTCCGAGGCGCTGTTCGCCACCGCCATCGGCCTGTTCGCGGCGATCCCGGCGGTCATCGCCTACAACCGCTTCTCGCACCGGGTGAACGGCTTCGAGGCCCGCCTGCAGCGTTTCGCCGACCACCTTCACGCGGCGCTCACGCGTCAGCTGGAGCAGCGCTGATGGCCATGGGCCTCTCCGGAGGCGGGAGCCGGCGCGGGCGGCGGCGCGGCGGTCGTTCGCCGATGGCGGAGATCAACGTCACGCCGCTGGTCGACGTCATGCTGGTGCTGCTCATCATCTTCATGGTCACCGCGCCGCTGCTCAAGGCCGCGGTCCCAATCGAGCTGCCGGAGAGCCGCGCCAAGGCGATGAGCGAGGAGCAGGGCCAGCTGCAGATCACCCTGCGCCGCGACGGTGCCGTTTTCTACGAAGATACGGAGCTGGCCCCCGGCGAGTTGCCCGACCGCCTCGCCGCGACTCCGCCGGGGCCGGACGGCAAGGCGCCGCTGGTCACGCTGCGTGCGGACAAGGCGCTCGACTACGGCCGGGTGATGGAAGTAATGGGCGAGCTCAACCGCGCAGGCTTCACCTCGATCTCGCTGGTGACCGATGTCAGCGGCGGTTAAGACGCGCCGGCTAGGGTTCGCCTGATGACAGCGACGGGAATGCGCAGGGAAGACGGGTTCGGCCTGGTCGTCGCGGTGGCGCTGCATGCGGCCGTGCTCTGGGCGATCGTGTACCTCAAGCCGGGCGAGGGTGACGTGGTCAAGCCGCCGCAGCGCATCGAGGTGACGATCAGCGAGGAGGTCGGCATGACCTCGACCTCGCCCAACCCCAGCGCCCAGGCCGCCCCCGACAAGGGCCCTGAACTGGGCGACCCCGCCCCGGAGGCGGCGCCCGTCGCACCGGTCGAGCCGCTCCCGGCCCTGGCCCCCGAACCCCAGCCTGCTCCTGCTCCTGCACCGGCTCCACGCCCGATCGAACGGCCGAAACCCCGGCCGGCCAAGCCGGAGCCCGCCTCCAAGCCGTTACCCAAGCCTGTCTCGAAGCCGGCACCGCGACCCGCGCCCAAGCCGGCACCTGCGCCGAAGCCGGCGCGGAAAGCGGCTGCCAAGCCCGCAGCCACGCCCGCCAAGCGGCAGCCGAGTGCGATCGACCGCGTCGTCAAGACACCGGCGAAAACCGCGCCCGCCGGCCGCACGGCAGGCTCGGGCAAGAGCACGACACCCCCGCGCAAGGCGGGCAGCAGCGCGTTCGACGATGCGTTCGGCAAGGGCACCCCCGGCGCCAAGGCACCGGCCGGCGAGGGCGCCCCGGCCGCCAAGGTGGGCCCGGCGCAAGTCTCCGCGCTCAACGCCGCCATCGGCCGCCAGCTCAAGCCGCACTGGCGCGGCAAGGCGCCCGAGGGGGCCGACGCCGAACTGCTCGTCACCCGCGTACGTTTCCGGCTGAACCGCGACGGCAGCCTTGCCGGGGAGCCGCAGGTGGTCTCGACCACCGGCCAGACCGCCGCCAACCGGGCGCAGGTCTCGCGTCACCAGGAACAGGCGATCCGCGCCGTCAAGCTGGCCGCTCCGTTCAACCTGCCCGATGATCTCTACGAGGGCTGGAAGGTCATCACGACAAACTTCGACAGAAGGCTATCGCAATGAAGATAACCCGCATCCTCGCTCTGGGCCTGCTGCTTTCCACCGCCGCGCCCGCGCTGGCGCAGACCCCCGTTCAGCCGCCCGCCGAAGACGGCGGGTTGGAAGTCACCGTGTCGGACGACGCCGAGTGGCAGGACCTCGGCATCGCCATCACCACCTTCGCCACCGACGCCGACGTGCCCACGCGCACCAACGCCGGTTCGACCGCCGCCCTCGGCCGCGCGCTGTCGCATGTGGTCGCCGCCGACCTCAAGAACAACGGCCTGTTCAAGCCTTCGGGGCCGGACGGACTGCCGCAGCCTGCCTATCCGCAGGTGCAGGCGCCCGACTACGGCACCTGGGCCGCGCGCAGCGCCGACATGCTGGTGCAAGGCTATGTGCGCGCGGGCGGCGACGGCCAGATCACGGTGGGCTGCTACCTCTATGACGTGGCGCTCAAGCAGCAGCTGGTGAAGGGGGGGTGGCAGGTGCCGCCGTCCGACTGGCGCCGCGCCGCGCACAAGTGCGCCGACCTCGTCTACTCGCGCCTCTCGGGCGAGAGCCCCTTCTTCGATTCCAAGATCGCCTACATCGCCGAGACCGGCCCCAAGGGCCACCGCATGAAGCGCCTGGCGATCATGGATTCGGACGGGGCCAACCACCGTTATCTCACCAGCGGGCAGGCCATGGCGCTGACCCCGCGCTATTCGCCCGACTATTCCAAGATCCTCTACCTGTCCTATCTCAACGGGCAGCCGAGCATCTATGCCTACGACCTGGCGACCGATCGCCAGACGCTGATCGCGCGCACCGGGAACCCGACGCTGGCGCCGCGCTGGTCGCCCGACGGGAAGTGGGTGCTCTACTCGATGGCGAAGAGCGGCACGACCGACATCTACCGCGTCTCGTCCGCCGGCGGCGGCACGCCGCAGCGCCTCACCAACGGCCCGGGCATCAACATCGGCGGCTCGTACTCCCCGGACGGAAGCCAGATCGTGTTCGAGAGCGACCGGTCAGGCAGCCAGCAGGTCTACGTCATGAACGCGGACGGCTCCAACCAGCGCCGCATCAGCTTCTTCGGAGGCCGTGCCGCCACCCCCGAATGGAGCCCGCGCGGCGACCAGATCGCCTTCACCCACATCGCCGGCAACCTGCGCATCGCGGTGATGAGCCCCAGCGGCGGCGGCCTGCGCCACCTGACCGATTCCTGGCAGGACGAGGCCCCCACCTGGTCTCCCAACGGTCGCATCGTCCAGTTCTTCCGCACGACCAAGAGCACCGGCGTGGCCTCGATCTGGCAGGTCGACCTGACCGGCCGCAACGAGCGCAAGCTGCCCACGCCGGTGGGCGCGTCGGATCCGGCCTGGGGTCCCGTGCGCCCCTGAGCGCCCCTGAGCGCGCGCGTGGACGGCTTCGGTTGCCCCGCGTTCAGGTTGACTGTGTAGAGAATTGAACGGAACTTCACACCATGCCGGCCATTCTCAGGGTCGAGCAGCATAGGAGATTGCCCGATGTCTTCCTCCTTGATCATGCCCCGTCGGGGCACCCGAGCGCGTCACGCGGGTGCGACGATGCTCGTCGTCGCCGGCGCGCTGGCGATCTCGGCGTGCGGCACCAAGGCTCCGAAGGAACTGCCGCCTCAGCCGACGCCGACCTCGTCGACGACGGGGCCCGACCAGATGGCGGGCGCGGTGCCCGGCAGCCAGGCGGACTTCGTGGCGCAGATGATGGGCGCGGACACGATCTACTTCGATCTCGACAAGTACGACGTCGACGCACAGGACCAGGCCGCGCTCGCCCGGCAGGCGCAGTGGCTGATGCAGTATCCCTCCAAGCGCGCGACGATCGAGGGGCATGCCGACGAACGTGGCACGCGCGAGTACAACCTGGCGCTGGGTGAGCGCCGCGCGAACGCGGCCAAGAACTACCTGGTCAGCCTCGGTGTCGACCCGGGCCGGATCTCCACCATCAGCTACGGCAAGGAGCGCCCGATCGCCCTGGGCTCGGACGAGCAGTCCTGGGCGCAGAACCGCCGCGCCGTCACCGTCACCATCGACTGACGCCGCAATCGGGCCCGAGCCGGCGCGGGCCATCCCGCGCCGCTCATTCTTTTTGCGCCCGAGACTTGCATCGCCATCGAGTCGGCGCGTATCGCCCCCCTGATGAGCCGCGCACGCCGATCTACTGACTGGGGCTTCCCGCGCTGGCGCGGCTACGGCAGCTCGCGCGAGGCGGCGCAGGTCCGCCTGTGCGACCGCCACGGCTGCAACGAGCCGGGCGACTGCCCCGCTCCGAAGAGCCCGAACAGTCCGGACCGCTGGTACTTCTGCCAGAAGCACGCCGCCGAGTACAACGCGGGGTGGGACTACTTCGCCGGCCTGGACGCGGAGGAGGCTGCCGCGCGCGAGGCGGAGGAGCGCTCCGAGCAGGCGGGCTACAAGGAATCGGCCCACTACGGCTGGGGCGGCTCGGGCGATGGCACCCGCAGCCGCGACGAGATGCGGGCGCTGGAAGCGCTGGGGCTGGATCCCGATGCCGATTTCGACGCCGTGAAGCGGGCCTGGCGCGCGAGGGCCAAGGAAGTCCATCCCGACGTGCGCCCGAACGATCCGGAAGCCGCGAAGGCGTTCCAGACGTACCAGCTTGCCTACGAAGTCCTGCGCGCGGCCGAAGAACGCCGCGAATGGAAGGGATGAGCGCGGCCTTTCGCAGGCTGCCGAGGCATATGGCTCCCGACTGACACGAAAAAGGGCGCGGCCCGCCGCCGCGCCCTTCGGGATGGGCAAGCTGGAACCGCTTACTTGGGCGCCAGCACCATCAGCATCTGGCGGCCTTCCATGCGGGGATAGGCTTCGATCTTGGCGACATCCTCGACATCGGTCTGGACGCGGCGCAGCAGGTCCATGCCCAGCTGCTGGTGCGACAGTTCGCGGCCGCGAAAGCGCAGCGTGACCTTCACCTTGTCCCCGTCGGCGATGAAGCGCTGCACGTTGCGCATCTTCACGTCGTAGTCGTGGTCGTCGATGTTCGGACGCATCTTGATCTCCTTGATCTCCTGCGTCTTCTGGGTCTTGCGCGCGGCGTTGGCCTTCTTCTGGGCCTCGTACCGGTACTTGCCGACATCCAGGAACTTGCACACCGGCGGATCGGCGTTGGGCGACACCTCGACGAGATCAAGGCCGACTTCGGCGGCCTGCTCGATCGCCTGGCGCGTGTACATGACGCCCAGGTTCTCGCCATCCTGATCGATGACCCGAACCTTGTCGGACTGGATCATGTTATTGAAACGCGGTCCGCTCTTGACCGGTGGCGTCATCATACGCCGGGGTGGGGGTGCTATAAGCGTTCTCCTGAATCGTTATTGTAGCGTGCTCGGATTCGCGCGTCATTAATGCGATTCGCGCGCTTGCGCAAAGCGGGAAATCGCCGAAAGTCAGATGAATCCAGGGCCGGCTTGCCGGCCACCTCCCCGATATGGGAATTCAGGCGGCCTTTCGCCAGAGCGGATAGCGTACAAGCTGCCCTTGCGCCGGGACCAGCGCCTCGATCGCATCGGCGGGCTGGAGGGCGGAGAGGATCGCCGGATCGGCGGCGTTCATGCCGCCCGTGAGCGCTCCGAAGGCCGGCAGGATCAGGCGCTTCTCGCTGCCTACGGCGCAAGGGCGAGCGATCCTGCGGCCGCGTGCGGAGACCACCAGGCGGGGGTGGAAATGACCCGAGATCTCCGGTTCGCACGTTCCGGGCAGCGCCTGGTGGCGCAGCGCGAGCCCGGCGATGACGAGCTCCTCCACCCGCGTCCCGCCGGCCTCGGCGCCGAGGTGCGGGTCGTGGTTGCCGGTGATCCATACCCAGTCGAGGGCACGGGTGAGCGCGGCGAGCATCCCCGCGGCGTGGGGCTCCAGCCGGTCGGGGCCGCGGCTGTCGTGGAAGTTGTCCCCCAGCGCCAGGACCCGGCGGGCGCCCGTCGCGCGGACCGCCGTGGCCAACCGTTCCAGCGTCTCGCGGCTGTCGTAGGGCGGCAGCATCTGCCCCGCGCGGGCGAAGAAGCTCGCCTTCTCGAGGTGCAGGTCGGCGACCAGCAGCGCCTGCTCGCGCGGCCAGTAGAGCGCGCTGGGGCAGCGCCCCGATGCATGCGCGGCGCCGGCATCGACGAGCACCATCTCCTCGCGGTGGAACGAAAAGGGAACCATGGCTTTCCCTTGCCGCAGCCCATCCGATTTGGCAAGCGCCTCGCAAAGATGCAGGCAGCCTGCCACGAGGATCACGGATGACGGACTGGACCCCCTTCACTGCGCGCGCGAGCACCTGGTTCCGCAGCCTGCGCGATGCGATCTGCGCCGAATTCGAGGCGATCGAGCGTGAGGCCGGTTCCGACGCGGTCTTCGCTTATACCCCCTGGGAGCGGGCCGCGGTCGAGGGCGAGGCGGCGGAGACCGGCGGCGGCACCCGCGGGCTGATGAAGGGCCGCGTGTTCGAGAAGGTGGGGGTGAACATCTCCACCGTGTCGGGCGGCCTGACCAAGGACTTCGCCGGCACCATCAACGGCGCCTCGGCAGAGCAGAACGCCTTTTCGGCCACCGGCATCAGCCTCGTCGCGCACATGGCCAATCCGCACGTCCCGGCGGTCCACATGAACACGCGGTTCCTCACCACCACGAAGGCCTGGTTCGGCGGCGGCGCGGACCTGAACCCGCCGATTCCCTATGCCGAGGACACGGCAGAGTTCCATGCGGCATTCAAGGCCGCCTGCGATGCCCACGGCGCGGGGTACTACGAGCGCTACAAGGCGTGGGCCGACGAATACTTCTACATCCCGCACCGCAAGGTCCACCGCGGCGTCGGCGGCATCTTCTACGACCACCTGGAGTGCGGGGACGAGGAGGCGTGGGAGGCGAACTTCGCGTTCACCCGGGCCGTGGGAGAGGCGTTCCTCGCCGTCTTCCCGCGCCTGGTGCGGCGGCGCATGGGCATGGCGTTCACCCCGGCGGACAAGGCCACCCAACTCGAATGGCGCGGCCGCTATGCCGAGTTCAACCTGGTCTACGATCGAGGAACGCTGTTCGGCCTCAAGACCGGCGGCAACATCGACGCCATCCTGATGAGCCTGCCGCCCGAGGCGACCTGGAGCTGAGGAGCGGCGCCAAGGCCGCACGGTTGCCGCAGCCCCGGCGCTCCATTACGCTCCACCCATGGACCCGCACGAACCGCTCGATCGCCGCTCGCTGACGCTGGCGGCGCTCTCGACGATCGTGGAGTGGTACGACTTCACGCTGTTCCTCTATCTCGCGACGGTGCTCTCGCGCGTGTTCTTCGCCGGGCACGGCGGCGTGCTGACGACGCTGGCGGGCTTCGCCGTCGCCTACCTGATGCGGCCGGTGGGGGCGCTGGTCTTCGGCCACTATGGAGATCGCCATGGGCGGCGCGCGACGCTGCTGGCGTCGATGGCGTTGATGAGCGTGGCGATGCTGCTCACGGCGCTGCTGCCGACCAGCGCGCAGGTGGGGCCCGCCGCCGGCGTGCTTCTGCTGGCGCTGCGCTGCGTGATGGGCTTTGCGGTCGGCGGCGAGTACACCGGGGTGGTGGCCTACCTGCTGGAGGGCGCGGCGCCCGGACGGCGCGGCCTGGTCACCTCGCTGGCGGCGGCGACGAGCGAAGTCGGCGGGCTGCTCGCCGCGGGCGCCGCGGCCCTGACCGTCAGCCTGCTGCCTGCCCCCACTCTGAACGCCTGGGGGTGGCGTCTGCCCTTCCTGTTCGGCGCCGCACTGGCCGGTCTCATCGTCCTGGCCCGCGCGGCGATGCAGGAATCGCCCGAGTTCACGCGTCATCGCGAAGCCGGGACGCTCGCGCGCCGGCCTCTTAACCGCGCGCTATCGCACTACAAAGCCGGCGTTATGCGCGGCTTCGCCATCTCGGCGCTGGGTTCGATCACCTACTACGTCGGCATCACGTATGTGCCGGTCTACCTCACCTCCGCGGGCAGCCTCACCGAAGCGCAGGCGCTGCAGCTGGCGACCGTGGCCGCGCTGGCGGTGATCGTGGTGACGCCTTTCGTGGGCCTGCTCTCGGACCGGGTGGGGCGGCGGCCGGTGCTGGTGGGCCTGGCGGTGCTCTGCGCCGGCGCGCCCTATCTCCTGTTCCGTCTCCTGGCCGGCGCATCGAGCGGCGCAGCGCTGCTGGGGGCGGTGGTCCTGGCGATGCTGGCGGGCGGCGTCAGCGCGGTCGGCGCCGTAGCCACGGCCGAGCAGGTGCCCGCGCAAGGCCGGCTCAGCGGGCTGGCGCTGGGCGCCACCACGGCCACGGCGCTGTTCGGCGGCCTGACTCCCTGGCTGGCGCAGGTGCTGACCGAGCGCAGCGGATCGACGACGGCGCCGGGGCTGATGATCGCGCTGGTGGCGCTCTGCGTGCTGCCGGTGCTGCTGACCCTGCCCGAGACGCGGCCCGATAGCGCGCGATTAGGGCGGCATTAGCAGCGCAACAGCGTGCCGGCCCGCGACGGGTTCACCGCGCAACCACGCCCTTGCGGCTCTTCATCAGCGGCTGGATGCGGGTGCCGAACGCCTCGACTCCCGCCACGAAGTCGTCGAAGGTCAGCAGCACTCCCCCGGTTCCCGGCACCTCGGCCATGGCATCGAGCATGCCCGCCACCGTCGCGTAGCTGCCCACCAGAGTACCCATGTTGATGTTCACCGCCCCTTCGGGCGCAGCGAGCTGGCGCACGTTGGTGTCGGTGTTGACGGTGTCCTTGGCGCCCTGGTCCGCCAGCCAGGCGATCGCATCGAGGTCGACGCCCTCGTTGTAGAGCTGCCACCGGCCTTGCGCTTCCTCGTCGGTCTCGGCGGCGATGATCATGACGAGGACGAAGACCTGCACGTCGCGCCCGGTCGCGGCGGTGAACTTCGCCAGGCGCGCGTTGTTCGAGGCGAAGGCGGTGGGCGTGTTGACCCCGACGCCCAGGCAGAAGGCATAATCCGCCCACTTGGCCGAGAAGGCGAGGCCCGCGTCGGAGGAGCCGGCGCAGATGATCTTCATCTCGCCGGTGGGGGTGGGCCGGACGAGGCAGTCGTCCATCGTGTAGTGCTCGCCCTTGAAGTCGGAGCGGCCGGTCTCCCACAGTTCGCGCAGGATCCGGGCGTATTCGTCGAGCACCTGGTAGCGGTTGCGGAAATGCGCGTCGCCCGGCCACAGGCCCATCTGGGTGTATTCGGGCGGCTGCCAGCCGGTGATGAGGTTGAGCCCGAAGCGGCCGTGGCTGATGGAATCGATGGTGTTGCACATGCGCGCCGCGAAGGCGGGCGGGATGATGAGCGTGGGGCAGGTGGCGTAGATCTTGATCGTCTCGGTCACGGCGGCCAGGCCGGCCATCAGGGTGAAGCTCTCGAGCCCGTATTCCCAGAACTGCGACTTGCCGCCGAAGCCGCGCAACTTGATCATCGAGAGCAGGAAGTCGAGCCCGTGCTTCTCGGCCCGCTGCGCGATCTCCTTGTTGAGATCGAAGCTGGGCATGTACTGCGGCGATGTCGTGCTGATCAGCCAGCCGTTGTTGTTGATGGGCACGAAGACGCCGACTTGCATGGACTAGCTCCCGAGAAAGCCGAGGACGAGGCGGTTGAAGCCGTGGGGATCGGTGACGTTGCAGGCATGGCCGCCCCACGCGAAGGTGGCGACGTCGGCTGCGGGAAACCCTTCCGCGAGGTCCAGAGCGGCGGAGTAGGGCACGAGGACGTCGTCACGGGTGGCCACGACGAGCACGGAGCGCAGGGCGCTCAGGCGGTCGGGCGAGGGCGACCACGCCCGCACGGCGGCGATGCGCTTCTCCATGGTGTCCACGCCCGGAAAACTGGCGAGGTGATGCGCCAGCGCGGCCTCCAGATCGGCATCGTGCGCGGCGATCCAGTCGGGCGGGTAGAGGAACAAGGGCTGCGCGCGGAGGAACGGCTCGACGCCCGCACCTCTCAGGATCGCGAGGCGCGCATCGAAGCAGCGGGCAGTATGCGGCGAGAGCGTGCGCCATCCGTTGACGACGACCAGTCGGTCGATCCGGCCCGAAAGCAGCGCGGCCTCGATGCCGATCATCCCGCCCAGGGCATGGCCGATGAAGTGCGCGCGGTCGATGCCGAGCGCATCCATCAGCGCGACGACGTCCTGCGCCATGTCGGCGACGGAGGTCTCTCCTGCGGGCGCGGCCGCGCTGGCTCCTGTGCCCCGCTGGTCGTACGTCACCACCCGGTATTCCGCGGCCAGCGCGGCGAGGTTCGCCGTCCAGTAGGCGCCCGCGCCGCCGAGGCCGCTCGACAGGATCAGCGTGGGCGCGCCGTCCGGCCCGTGGATGTCATAGTGGAGGCCGGCGGCCTCACCCAAGGTGGGCGACCGCGGCGATCTCCACCAGGCACTCGGGCTTCACGAGATCGCTCCGGATGCAGTAGCGGGCGGGCTTGTCTCCCGGAAAGTACTCGGCATAGACCGCGTTGAACGCGGCATAGTCGGCCATGTCCTTGAGGAATATGTGGTTCATCACGATGTCGGCCATGGTGCCGCCGGCCGCCTCCACGGTCGCCTTGACCGATTCCAGCACGTGGCGCGTCTGGCCCGCGGCGTCGCCGGGATAGAGCACGAAGCCGCCTTGCCCCAGCGCCAGCATGCCCGAGACGTAGAGCACCCCGCCGGCTTTCGCGCCGGCCGAGTAGGGCGCGATCGGCGGCGGAAAACGAGGCGGGTTGATCGGCTCGAACGGCATCGGCTACTCCTTGGCGGCAAGCGGGCGGGTGGCGGCCTGGAACTCGGCCACGGTGCTCACCCAGCCGAAGAATTTCTCCACGTTGTAGACGGTGGCCTGCATGATGAAATCGGGCCCGAGGTGATGCGTGGCATCTTCCAGCAGGATGCCGAAGTATTCCAGGTGGAAGCCGTCGCGCAGCGTCGATTCCACACAGACGTTGGTGGCAATGCCGGTGAAGACGAGCGTGCGGATGCCCCGTGCCCGCAGGACGGAATCGAGCTGCGAGTTGAAGAACGCGGAGTAGCGCGGCTTGTGGACCCGCAAGTCGCCGTCCTTGGGGCTCAGCGCTTCGACCAGCTCGTAGTCCCAGCCGCCGCGGGCGAGGAACCGGCCGGCCAGTTCCGGCCGCGCGCGCATGGTCTTGAGCGCGTTGGACTTGTGCCAGTTGGGCGATAGCGGCCCTCCGGCCTCCCGATAATCGGGGTCCCAGCCGTTCTGCAGGAAGACCACCGTCATTCCCGATGCGCGCGCGGCGTCGAGCACGTGCGCGATGCTGTCGATGACCGCCGCCGCAGGACCCACGTCGAACCCCGCTTCGTCCACGTAGCCGCCCGGGGTGGCGTAGGCATTCTGCATGTCGACGACGATGACGGCGGTGCTGGCGGGATCGAGGCGGATCGGTTCGGGTCGAGCCCGCAGCACGGCGGAAGGACCGGAACGGGCAGGAGAGGGATCGACGATGGTCTCGCTCACCCGCGCACTATCATGCAGCCGCGCGGTTTCTTCAAGCCATCACGTCATCGAGGGTCCGAGCCCGCGCAGGGGCGCGTGCCGGTCGACCCGCGCGCCGGCCGGGGCGCCATGCCGAGCACGCGCCCGAGCGCCGCCTCGAGCCCGGACCCGCGGGATCCGCAGGCCGCCGGAAACGGTTCCGTCGCTTGTCCGTCCAGGAGCTGCACGCCGAACTCGCCGTCGCCGACCCAGCGGACCTGCGCGGAAAGGGCGGCCTGCCCGGGGAGCGTGATGTGCAAGGTGTCTCCGGCGCGAGGCAGCAGCGTGCGCGAGGCGATGCACATGCCGCCCGGTGAAACGTTGCGGACGATCACCTCCACGCCCGCCGCGTCCCCGGTCCCGGCAACGGCGCAGATGAGCGTGCGCATCCGGGGGCAGCGGTGCGGGTGATCGCCCGTCCCGCGCGCGCTTGCAAGGGACTGGGGCAGCGCGAGCGATGCCGCCTTGCCCCACTGGGCGTGCAGGTCGCCCGGACGATCATCCCCATCGCTCCCGGATCGGTACCGCGTCGTCATGATGACTCCTGCTCCCTCGGGCCGGAGCGGGGGCGCGCCGGCAAGACGCGATCCGGGCTTCGACCCGGCACGGGTGTACAGGACGACCGTTCCGGCGTGGTTAACGAAACCCTTCTGTAGATCACCTCGAAGTGCGGCTCATGCGCCGCAGCCGGTTTGCAAAATATGCATGTTGCGGCCTTGGCCCTTGTCCCCGCGTGATGAATCCTGAAATGACATCCTGACATGTTGCGCCAGTACGAACTCGTCGAACGCGTCAAGGATTACGCGCCCGAGGCCGATGAGGCCTTGCTCAACCGTGCCTACGTCTACACCGTCCAGAAGCACGGCACCCAGAAACGCGCCAGCGGCGACCCCTACTTCAGCCACCCGGTCGAGGTCGCGGGCCTGATGACCGAGCTCAAGCTCGACCAGCAGACCATCATCACCGCGCTGCTCCACGACACGGTGGAGGATACCCTCGCCACGATCGACGAGATCGACAAGCTGTTCGGTCCCGACGTGGCGCGCCTGGTCGATGGCGTGACCAAGCTCTCCAAGATCGAGGTGATGACCGAGAGCGAGCGGGCGGCGGAGAACCTGCGCAAGTTCCTGCTGGCGATGAGCGAGGACCTGCGGGTGCTGCTCGTCAAGCTGGCCGACCGGCTGCACAACATGCGCACCCTCCACTTCATCAAGAACGAGGACAAGCGCCGGCGCATCGCGCGCGAGACCATGGACATCTACGCGCCCCTTGCCGAGCGGGTGGGCATGTACGAGTACATGCGCGAAATGCAGCTCCTCGCCTTCGAGCAGCTCGAGCCCGAGGCCTATGCCACGATTTCGGGCCGCCTGGCGCAGATCCGCAGCCAGGAGGGCGGGCAGGTCGACGCGATCGCACTCGCCATCAAGCAGGTGCTCGCCGAAGCCGGGCTGAGCGTGGAGGTCTCCGGCCGCGAGAAGCACCCCTACTCGATCTGGCGCAAGATGGCCGAGCGGCACGTCAACTTCGAGCAGATCACCGACATCATGGCGTTCCGCGTGCTGACCGACAACGTGGAGGACTGCTACAAGGCGCTCGGCGTCCTGCACCAGGCCTGGCAGATGATCCCGGGCCGCTTCAAGGACTACATCTCCACCCCCAAGTCCAACGGCTACCAGTCGCTGCACACGGCGCTGATCTTCCAGCGCTCGATGCGCATGGAGGTGCAGATCCGCACCCGCGAGATGCATCGCCTCAACGAGTTCGGACTGGCCGCGCACTGGGCCTACAAGCAGGGCGGCGCGCGGCCCGACGGCCAGGTGGGCTGGCTGCGCGACCTGATCGAGATCGTCGACGCCAGCCACGATGCCGAGGAACTGCTCGAGCATACCAAGCTGGCGATCTACCAGGACCGCATCTTCGCCTTCACCCCCAAGGGCGCGCTGTTCCAGCTGCCCAAGGGCTCGACCGCGGTGGACTTCGCCTACGCGGTCCACACCAATCTCGGCAACGCGGCGGTGGGCGCCAAGATCAACGGGCGGCACGTGCCGCTGCGCACCCAGCTCGCCAACGGAGACGTGGTCGAGATCATCAAGAGCCCGAATTCCGAGCCGCAGCTGCCGTGGCTGGCCTTCGTGGTGACCGGCAAGGCGCGCGCCGCCATCCGCCGCGCGGTGCGGGCGAAGGAGCGTGCCGAGGTCGCCGAGATCGGCTCCAAGCTCTACGACGAGATCGCCGGGCGCCTGCCCCAGCGCGTCGGCAAGAAGGCGCTGGCGCATGCCGTGGAGCGCCTGGAACTGCGCGACGAGGAAGACCTCATGTTCGCCATCGGGTCGGGCCGGATCTCGGACCGGCAGCTGATGGAGGCGCTCGTCCCCGGCAGCACCGCGGAGTTGCCCGAGGAGCCGGAATGGACCCGGGGAGAGCGTGCGATCTCGATCCGCGGCCTCACGCCGGGGGTGGGCTTCGAGCTCGCGGAATGCTGCCACCCGGTTCCGGGCGACCGTATCGTCGGCCTGCGCCGGCCCGACCACAAGGTAGAGGTCCATGCCATCGACTGCATGACGCTGGCCCGGGATGTCGATGCGGACTGGCTCGACCTGTCGTGGGGCGAGCGGACCACCGGTGCGGTCGGGCGCCTGCGCCTGGTCCTCTACAACCGCCCGGGCACCCTGGCCGAAGTCACTCAGATCTTCGCCGGCAACCGCGCGAACGTCACCAACCTGCAGATGACCCAGCGCGACGAGCCCTTCGGCACGTACGAGGTGGACCTGGAAGTTTCGGACCTCGCGCACCTGACGCGCATCGTCGGAGCCCTGCGGGCGTGCGAGGCGGTGGCGGAGGCGGAACGCATCTGAGCCTCTACGCGGCGGGCCGCGTGCCGTCCCGCTCGGCTTCGGCGCCTGTCCCTCAGCGTGCGCGGATGGGTACGGGCGCGTTGCAGATGTCGACCCCGCCCGCCGGGACGACGTAGAAGGCGTCCTTGCGGTTGGCGCGGCTGGCGACGTAGGCGGCGAAGCTGGCGCTGCGGGTGGAGAGGTACTCGTAGGCCGGCAGGCCCGCGACCTCGCTGCCCAGGCGCACCGAGAGGATGGGCGTGCGCTCTGCGGCGGTCTCGTAGAACCCGAGCTTGCCGGTTCCGCGCGGGAGCGAGGAGAGGTGCTCCATCCCCGCGATCACCCGCCCGACCACCGCGATGTTGCGATCGAGCTGCCGCGGCGCCTGGCCGATGACGGCGTAGAGCTCCGCGCCGGTGCCGGTGTCCGGCGCAAGATTGCGGCCCACTCCGACCGCACCGTAGCAATGGAGAGGCCACAGGTCCGTGCCCTCGAGGCCGACCGGCCAACCCGCGAGGAAGCCGGTCTGCGCGGCATAGGCGTCGGCGCCGAGGGGAGAGGAGGGCGCCCGTCGGCCCCGGTCCCGTCGCAGGCTCACCGCCGCCCGCATGGCGGCCGAGGCGGCGGTGCGATAGTCGCTCTCGGGCACCGTGGCGATCCCGGCGGGAAGCGGCTTGGCCTTGCCGGGCACCTCTCCTTGCGGGTCGCCCCACTGGACGACGTAGTTGTCCTGTGTCCGCACCACCGCGATCTCGTCGAACCAGCGTGCGGCAACCAGCCGGCGGATATTGCCGGTCCACCCTTGCGAGATGGGCGCGGGCAGCAGCTGGATCACCACCCGCCGCGCCCGCCCCTTGCCATCGGGCGCGAGGTCCATGACCAGCAGGTCCGACGCCGCGATCCGCGTCCATTCCCCCGCAGGCGCGGCCTTGACCACCTCGTCCGGCGTGCGCGGCGCCGCCGCCTCCCCCGAGCCGATCAGGAAGGGGGCCAGGCCGGCGAGCAGGAAGCAGGTCAGGTTTTTGCGCATGATCCCTCCATGCCATCACCACGGCGCTTGCGAAAGCCCACAGCCCGCGCTAGGGGCCAGCGCCTTACCAGTGCATGCGGAGCGGTGGCCGAGTGGTCGAAGGCGCTCGCCTGGAAAGTGAGTATACGTCAAAAGCGTATCGAGGGTTCGAATCCCTCCCGCTCCGCCATTTGCCTATGCCTACGGGTGCATAGGCGTGCCAGAACCCTTGAAAATCAGCCGTTTTTGTGCTCCACCATGAGGGTCATGGTGTCCGGTTGTGCATAGGCGTGCAACCAATACCATGGCATTCGACATGGTATCGGGCCTGTCGATCCATGGTATCGGGATCATGCTGAACGACGCGAAGGTGAAGGCGGCCAAGCCGCGCGAGAAGGCCTATAAGATTGCGGATTCGGGATCGCTATATCTGAACGTCAGCACGACGGGCGTGCGGTCTTGGCGGATGAACTACACCTTCGGCCGGAACGCTGCCGGTAAGCCCCAGCAAAAGACCCTGACCTTCGGCACCTATCCCGCGATGACACTGGTCGCCGCCCGCGCCAAGCGCGACGAGGCCAAGGGCATGTTGAATGATGGGCGAGACCCGGCCGTTGAAAAGGTCGTGGCCGCGAAGGCCAAGGCGATGGAGCACGCGAACACGCTGCGGTCGGTCGGCGACCGCTGGTTCGAGTTGAACAGCGGCTGGTCGCTGGAGAAGCTGAACGCCTACCGGGCCGAGCACAAAGGCAAGTGGTCGCACCGGACCGCCCGGCACTGGACGGTGCATCGCGCGCCCTGGTCCCCGGTCCATAGCGCCGACGTGCTCATGAGCCTTGAGCGCGACATCTATCCCGCGATCGGCGATCTGCCGATCACGGCGGTGAAGGCGCCGAAGCTGCTCGAAGTCCTGCAGAAGGTTGAGAAGCGGGGCGCGATAGAGACGGCTCACCGCCTGCGCCAGCGCTGCGCGGGCATCTTCGCCTATGGCGTCGGCGCTGGGCTATGCGAAATGAACCCGGCGGCTGGCCTCGGGGCCAACCTGAAGGACAAGCCGAAAAGCAAGAAGCAGCCCTCTATCATCGACGGCAAGCGCGGGCCGGAGGAGCAGCTGGCCGCCGTGCGCCAGATGATGGTCGACTGCGAGGCCGAGCGCTGCCGGGCTTCCACAAAGCTCGCGCTCCGCTTCATCGCCCTGACCGCCGTTCGCCCGAACGAGGTTCACGGCGCGCGCTGGGACGAATTGCATGACCTCGACGGCAAAGACCCGCGCTGGGTGATCCCGTCCGAGCGCATGAAGGGTGACGAGGACCGCAAGGCCGAGGAAGATGGCGACCATATCGTTCCGCTGTCGCGCCAGGCGCTTGCGGTGCTCGATGCGGCGCGGCTGGTGACCGGCCAGTTCCCGCTGATCTTCCCCAGCGAGCGTAACCCCTTCAAGCCGATGTCGGAGAACACGCTACGCGCGCTGCTGATTCGCGGCGGCTATGGCGGTCGGCATGTCCCGCACGGCTTCCGCGCCGCCTTCAGCACGATCATGAACGAGCGCGCGGACCGCGAGTGGCGGGCTACCGGCCATACCGGGGCCTCGCCGGATCGCGCGATCATTGACCTGATGCTGGCGCACGTGCCCGAAAACAAAGTGGAGGGCGCCTATAACCGGGCTTCCTACCTAGACCGGCGGCGCGAACTGGCGGAGGAATGGGCCGATCTGCTCACCGCCGACTTCTGGGAGCCGGAGATCCATCTGGGGCAGCCGATCCGGTATGCCGCGACGGGGCCGGGGCGGCGCAGTAAATGATATTGAGAGGCGGCGCGTCGACCGAACTTGTTGGCCTGTAGCCCTGAGCGATTTCCAAAAACTGGCGGTTGGAAATTACTGCCGCTGCTCTTGTCGGCGCATCTAATCCCGGCCAAGGTGCCTGCATGACAGCACTGAATTTCGTTCTTAGCGAACAAGCGGTTTATGTGGTTGCTGACACTCTTGTGACCTACGAACACGAGCCTGCGTATTTTACGACAAAGGTGTTTGCAGTTCCGCATTGGAATGGATTGATATGCGGAAGAGGTTCGCACGGACTTATACTCGACTGGGTGATGCGAGCCTTTGGTAGCACACTTGCAGTTGATCTTGCCCAAGTTGACGCTTTCGCCCCTGACATCATGCGTGACATTCATTGCAGTCGACCAGAAGAAGAGCAAATAAATTGCACGACTTCGATTTACCATCTCGCTTTTGACCCGGTTCAGGATCGCTTTGTCGGCTTTGCGTACCGCTCGACTAACGACTTCAACAGCGAGCCGCTAGAGTATGGGATTCATTTAAAACCCGCAACGCAGACGGATGTCCCGCTAGGGGTATTCCCGGATGATTTCGTCAGCCTTATGAAGCAGCAGCGGAAGGAGCAAGATGAACTTCCCAACGAAACGCGATGCTTTATCGGCGGCCAAGTTCTGAGCTGGATGCTTGAACGGGTCGAGCAGAGCGACGGACCAGCGAGAGTTCGAACGACCATTCTACCAGCTTTCGAGTGGGATGATTTTGGCGACAGTTATGTTCGATGCCTAGACGGGCTCGCAGCACCGTAAGGCGGGCGCTGTTCGCATCAAGTGTCGCCCGCCCCGAGGTCTATTTCGTCGAGGATCGCCGCGCTGGTGGTGTCCACGATCATGTCTGCGAGGAAGTCACGGCGATCGTCATCCCCGCGCTGAGAACGCAACTCCGGTGCCTGCCGCATCCGGCCCCCGCCGTCAGCCCAGTAGGCTTTGACGAACACGAGATAGAGGATGCGGTTTGCCCAAACCCGAAAGCGCTCCTCAATTGGCCGGTCGTCAAAGTCTCGCTTGAAGGTGTGGCGCGTGCTCCAGAGCGTTAGGATGCCATCATGCAAAAGGTCGTCCTTCGAGCGCGTCTCAAGGCGTTTGGCGTAGCGGTCAGCGCGATCACGCAGATAGGGCGTCACATGGTCGATCAGCGCCCTATATTCCGCCTCCGGCACCTCATAGGTTCGGATCACCTGGGCAGGCTTTGCCTCCCTGTCGCGCATCGCTCGCTTGCGCTGCTGGCGCTCATCCGGCGTCAGCGCCTTCCGCATCTGGAGGACCGACAGTTCGGCAACATCGAGGTCGCGAACGATGTCAGGGAGGTGATGCCCCTCTAGGAGGGCGATCCGTACCCGACGCTTGCCGATTGCTGTGAGCCCGCCGCCTCGCCACGTCTTCCGCCGCCGGAGATTGAATTTGCAGGCGTAGGGGTGCCCTAGCGCCTTTCCGCAACCGCAGGCGACGCCCTGCTCGAACATGCGCGCCCGAAAGTCTTTTGTCGCGGCCAACACGTTTACGTGGGTGAAGCCCATGGCCCCGCCGATCTCGTGCGCCGACTGTCCGGCGAGGAACCGTTCCTCCATATGTCGCCGGTGACGAGGCGTGATCTCGCCTTCGCGCACCGTCCTGGTAGACTTCGCGGTCACCGTGCATAGCCGAGGGTGGCCGAGGGGAAGCCCGCAGCCGCAGGTCACGCCGCTCTCCGCAAGAGATTTACGGATGCCGCGACTGGCTTCCTGAATCGTCTTGTGTGAGAATTTCAACCGCTTCGCGATTTGGCGCATAGAAACGCCCGCCCGCAAACCTGCTTCGATTTTGCGAATGTGATGTTCCTTGATCCTGCGACGCGATTTCGGCCTTGGCGTAAGCGTCGAGGTGCGTAGCGAATCAGATAAGGCCTGAGGAAAGCTACGCTTCACTCGTCGAACTGACGCGGAGTGGGTCAGTACCGTGTCCTTATCAACTCCAATGACACGGGCGACAGCTGCCGTTCCCTCCCCTGTTGATTGCCACTGAGAAGTGACCCGGGGTTTCCAT